>JAKSCN010000274.1 GCA_022360595.1 Chromatiales bacterium | reverse complement strand
TGTGAATGATCAGCAGATCCGGGGGGCAGTTATCCGGGCGCTCATCCTGATTGGGGGAGGGGCACTGACGGGCCGCTTTAACCAGTCCCTGCTGATCAATGAACATTTACTCTTTAGCCTTGCCCTGCAACCCTTTGACGACCATGTCGGTGAAACCGACAATACCGACGATTTCGCGATCCTTGATCACCGGCGCGCGCGACAGATCGTAACGGGTGAAGAGCCGTGCACAGTAGCGGATATCCATATCCGGATCGACGGAGATGACCGGTTTGGTCATGATCTCGTAAATATTGACGCGCTGGGGGGATCGGTCTTTGGCCAAGACCTTACGGGCGATGTCAGACAGCATAACAATGCCGTATTCGTCGTGTTCATTGCGCTTTTTTACCACTAGTGTTTTGGTCTCGACATGGTTCATTTTGCTGAGGGCCATCTCTACCGTATCCATGCCGTCTACGGTGTCAAAGTTGGTCTTCATTACATCACGAACACGTACGATGGTCTCGGTGTTCACAATTCATCCTCCACAACGCGGGTCAATTCTCGAATCTGATGGTTAACGCCAACGGCGTCCTCCACATCGATCTGAAAGGCAATGCCGGTGCCCGGCTTCTCCTCAAACTGGCCTACCTTGGCGATCGTCTCCAAAATAGTGCGACTCAGATGCTCTTCGACGAGCATCAGAACCATATCTTTTTGCACCTCCAGTTCAAGCCCGAAGAAGGTCTTGCTTTTGCTCACACCTTCGCCTTTTGCATGGCTGATGACGGTTGAGCCGGTTGCTCCTGCTTGGCGGGCAGCATCAACCACAGCGGTTGTTTCGCTGTCTTCGATGAGTGCAATAATCAATTTAAAGTGCATGATCTACTCTCCTGAGTCAGGCGCTTCGAGTTGGGTTGTTTTACGACGATTGATCCATTCACTGAGTTGCGCATAACCCATGACGCTCATGATGGGAAAAAGGCTGGCAAACGCGATCAGGCCAAATCCATCCAGCAGCGGATCGCGGCCGGGGATGTTGCTGGAGAGCCCCAAGCCCAGCGCTGCAACCAGTGGTACGGTTACTGTGGAGGTGGTGACACCACCAGAGTCATAGGCTAGAGCGATGATCGGTTTGGGACAGTAGAAGGTTTGGATAATGACCACAATGTAGCCGGTAATGATGTAGTAGTGCAGCGGTGTGCCGGTCACAATACGGTAGGCGCCCAGGGAGATACCCACCGCCACACCTATCGCCACCGCAATACGCAGCCCCCAGGTGCCAACGGAACCGCCTGAAACCTGGTTGGCTTTGATGGCAACGGCAATCAGTGAGGGTTCGGCGATGGTAGTGGAGAAGCCGATGGCGAAGGCGAACAGGTAGACCCAGAGGTACTGCTGCCAGTTGTTGCTAATCTCTCTCACCGTCTCTTTAACACCGAGAAACTCGGGGGCGGTGAGCTGTTCCGCCATCAGTTTGCCGAGCGGAAACAGCGCCTGCTCCAGCCCCTGTAAGAAAAAGGCTAGACCAAAGAGAACCAGAATGAAACCCAACGCTATCTGACCCGGGTTTTTGAGCTTTTTGCGCAGCACCAGCAGTTGAAAGCCGAGCAGAATGCCGGCGATCGGCAGCACGTCGCGGATGGTGGCAATCAGCGTGTTGAAGAAAGAGATCAGGCCATCCATTACAGCAACATC
>JAKSCN010000017.1 GCA_022360595.1 Chromatiales bacterium | reverse complement strand
CAATAGAAAAAGGCAAGCAACGCCACCAGGGTGGCCAGAAACAGTTTTGGCCCCCACGAGCCTCCCTGGGATTTGGCCTGGTCATCACGGTCATTGGATGGCGTACTCATACGGATCTCCTGTTCGCTTCAATCTGTATCTGGTGCAATCTATGTAGCGAAGCGTCTAATCCAGACAGAAAAAGCAAAAACCGGGCCACGCCTATGGAATAGCCCGATGATTTACCCTGAAGCCTGTTTCAGATCGATTCACCAAGACTCAAAAAATGCAATAAACACCTGCAGTTACATCCACACCAAAGACTGACTCCGGGACACCCAGCAGTGCCCCCGAAACAACACTCCGAAAAATTGAGATCCCCTCAAAAGCTGAACAAACCGTTCAAGACCATTTTTTCGGACAATCCATCTGTTCAATCACTGCCCGGCGGTGGGCTGTCATCCATTAGATAAACCTCCCATCATCAAAACCGAAAATTGAACAAACCTTTCCATATGACCACCCATACCCAAACACTCTGAACAATTCGTTCAATCACTTTCCCATCGTCATCAGGCAATCCCGCTGAAAACCCCAGCAATAGCACCAAATCAAGCTGGTACAGATTCTGCTTGCCCAGAGGGACTCAGCCACTGAATATAGAGACCCAAAGCCCTATGAGCCTTCCAACCGAAACAACTCAGGTATTGTGTGAACTGCTGCAGACCGGTGATGAAGCGGACCGCTGTTACGCTGCCCGCACACTGGGAGCACTGCGCAGCAAAGTGGCGATACCGCTGCTGATCGAGCGGCTCAAAGATGAAGATATCGACGTCTGTGTCGACGCCGCCGAAGCGCTCGGCAAAATCGGTGATGAGCGCACCGTACAGGCGCTGATCGACTCCCTGGAGAACGAAAGCAGCGGCGAGATTGCTTCGATCGTCGCCGAATCCCTGGGCAAAATCGCCAGCGCCGACTCCATCAACGCCTTACTGAAAGCTCTGACCGAGCGCCCCGAAGGCCTCGAATGGGATGGCGACTGGGACACTTGGTGGGATGTACAGATGGAGGCGATCAAAGGTCTGGGGTTAGCCAAGGCAACCAGTGCGGTGGACGCACTGGCTGCATTCATGGACGACGAGACTCAACAGGACATCGAGAACGATGTACTGAATGCACTGATTGCTATCGGCGGCAGCGGAGTAGAGAAGGTAATCGGGCGTCTGCAGGATCAGGCGCGCCGACCGCAACAGCGCCGTCGCGCAGCCCGCGCCCTGGCCGATAGCAATGAAAGCAGCACCGTGCAGGCACTGGGCCAGGCACTGAAAGACCCCGAGCCTGAGGTACGCGCGGAAGCGGCTTTGGCGCTGGCCAACCAGAACGCCGAACGCTACCTTCGGGTACTGATCCTGATGCTGCGCGACCCCAGCGAAGAGGTGCGTGATGCGGCGGTTAAGGCAGTGACGCAACTGGGCGCCAAGGGAGGCTCGGACAGCAACCTGCAGGAGACCCTGCTGCCGATGCTCAGCGACCCCAGCAGTCAGGTTCGCGCCACCCTATTCACCATGCTGCTACCGGTGGTGGCCAACACCCCCCTCTCCAGCGACAACTTTGCACTCGTGCTTGAATCCATTGGCGACGGCAGTGCCGAGACTGCCGCCGCCGCTTGCCAACTGCTCGGCGCTAACGGCAACAGCGATGCAACACCCGCGCTGTTGGAACTGATCACTAATACCGCCGGTCACCCGATGGTGCGCCGTGAAGCAGTGCACGCCATTGGACAGCTCAACCGGATCACCGATCAGGTGATGGAGGTGCTCACCAACGTGGTTGGCGATACCCAACAGCCGGTGCGCCTGGCTGCACTGCAGACTCTGATGCAGCTCGCCAATCAAGGTGAAGAGCTGCGTGAAGCTGGTGCCGATGAGACACCGCGTTCACCGCTCTCGGTGGTTATTGAGGCGGTTAACGGCAGTATCCGGGTGACGGAGAAGCCCAACACCCAGAAGACTGGATCAGAGGTTGCCGAAAGCCGGATTGTCGAGTTCAGCCCCAACACCGGCAAACACTTCGCGGAGACTACCGTCGATCCTGACATTATGGAGAGCCCGGTGCCCGAGGAGATTGTTGACACCATCAAGCTTCCAGATAACCCGGCCCCGGAAGAGAGCCAGCCCGCTGAAGAGGGGATACAGCTCCCCTCAACCCCGGCTGAAATCGTACAGGAGGGCGACGTTGCCCCAGCCATGTCCACCCTGGACGCCATCGCCATGGACAACGTCACCAGCATGCTCAGCATCACCGAAGAGAAAGAGGAGCCTGAGTTTGACGACGAGACCCAGAGCTACCTCGATGTCGTGGAAGCGAACAAGGCGGAAATGAAGCGTATCCGCATCAACCGCCACATCACACCCGATCAGGATGTGCGCCGCCTGGGCGCCAAGGTGCTGGCCAGTACGGATGACGACAGCGCGATCGAAACGCTGATCCAAATGCTCAGCGACGAAGATGACCTAATCCGTTGCGAGGCAATCGAGGCGATCGGCGAGATAGCCCGACGCCTGGAGGGAAGCAATCCCAAACTGATGGATGCGGTCGGCACCTTGATCACCCAGTTGGCGGTCGGCGATCTGCCGCAGAAAGTGGCCTGCGCGCGCGCCCTCAGCTATCTCGGCCACCGCGCCGCCATGATCCCCCTCACCGAGGCGCTGAACGATGAAATGATCAATGTCCGCATCCAGGCTGTTCAGGCCTTGGCCAAGCTCAGTTGCGAAGGGCTCGATCCTGCCGAAGCAGACCACATAGTGGTGCGCGACCTGCCACCCACCAGCGTCGCCCGCACCCTGCTGGACTGCCTGGAGGATAACAACATCGGCGTACGGGTTGCCGCCGTCAAAGGGCTGGCCCAAGTGCTGCCAATGACCGGCGACCAGACCCTGATCCGCCGAGCTATCGAACAGATTATCGGCAGCGTTGCCGACTTCACCGGCGAAGAGGCGCGCCAGATCGGCCGCGCCCTGCGCCCGTTCGACACCGAACTGAGTAACCAGACCCTGCTGGCCCGTCTGAAGAGCGCGGAAGACAGCGTCAAACGCAGCGTCTTTATCGAGATGATTGAAGAAGTGTTTAACCCTGACCAGGGGCAGGCCGCCTGACACCAGGCGCTGAACCCAGGAACTCAACCAGGAACAAATCAGGAGAAACAGTATGAAGAAGTTGCTTGTATCCCTCAGCATTGCCAGCCTCTGCACCCTCGGCATGAGCGCCCAGGCGGCCTACAAAGAGGTCACTGTCAGCAACGGCGGCACCATCACCGGCAGCATCAATTTTGCGGGTAAGGACCAGGCCCCAAAAGTCTACAGCATCACCAAAGACAACGATGTTTGCGGCAACGGTAAACGCGAAATCGACTATGTGCGGGTGGAGAACGGCAAACTGATGGATGTGGTCGTCTATCTGGAGAAGGTGAAAGAGGGCAAGCCTTTCCCAGCCGACGTGGCGGACGGCACCATCGATCAGAAGGGGTGCGAGTTCAAGCCCTTCCTGCAGGTGATGCGCAACAAGAACAAACTCGCCGCAATCAACTCCGACTCGGTGCTGCATAACATCCACACATACGAGCTGATCCGCGGTGACGCCAAGGGTCCGAAAAAAACCCTGACCAACATCAGAGTAAAATTTCGCAATTTGTCTATTTTAGATGAATGATTGATATCTCAGATGATTCACAACTGATATTCAAGAATTTGTGCTGAAATTCAGAGTATTCCTTAGTCATACTGCATTGCAGGTTCAGTGAATAAAATATGCCATATTT
>JAKSCN010000576.1 GCA_022360595.1 Chromatiales bacterium | reverse complement strand
TCACAACGCCCATCTGCGCACAGCCCTCGATGTACAACAAAGTCTCGGGTTGCAGCAGGTGCGGTTGATGCCGCTCCGCGATCCACCTCACCGCGAGCAGCCCAATACTACAGCCACCCAACGGCTGGCCATGCTGCAAGCGGCCATCGCCGAAGAACCCCACTTGACCGTGGACGAGCGCGAACTCCAGCGCGAGGGCAAATCCTATACCATCGATACCCTGCGTTCGCTACGCCGTGAGCTGGGTGACGATCTACCCATCTGCTGGTTGTTGGGCACTGATGCTTTTCGGGGCTTCCCCGACTGGCACCAGCCGGAAGAGATCCTCAAACTGGCTCACCTGGTGGTAATGGCGCGCCCTGGAGAAACGCCAGCCGCGCTCTATGCCGAGCGCACCACAAATGACCCCAAACAACTGACCAGCCAGTCCGCGGGGCTGATCTACCACCTGCCGGTGACCCAACTGGAAGTATCCTCCACAAGGATTCGTAGTCTGATCGGCCAAGGCCTATCTCCAAAATATCTATTGCCTGACGCAGTCCTGCGGATCATTGAACAGGAACGGCTTTATCGTTAGGGGCTGTTAACACTAATTTGATCGTCACTGCCAGGGCCATTTTTTCGCCCAGCGGCGTTATCAGTCGCTTATTTGGAGCGACCAAACTGCGCTCCTCGTGCCTTGATTGGTGCTTTTTCAGGCTCAACAGTGGCAATCAAATTAGTGTTAACAGGCCCTAGTCATGCGGCCCGGCGATAATTCCTATAAAATAGTGTCTAACTGATATTCAATCGACAGGAGCATCAATGCAGCTCGAAGCACTCCGCGACCTGGTGGTCAAGGTTTTAGACGACATGAAAGCGCAAGACATCAAAGTACTCGATGTGCGCGGCAAAACCAGCATTACCGACATTATGGTCATCGCCAGCGGCACCTCCGACCGACACGTAAAATCCCTTGCTGAAACCGTAGCCTTCCAGGCCAAAGAGGCGGGCGAAGCGCCGCTGGGCATTGAAGGAGCCAACGAAGGCGAGTGGGCACTGGTCGACATCAACGGCGTAGTCGTACACGTCATGCAAGCCAAGGTGCGCGATTTCTACCAACTTGAGCGCCTGTGGGAACTCGACGCCCCAAGCGGTGATGAACAAATTGCAGAATCCTGAGCCCCACTCCAAGGTATCCTGAACGCGATGGATCGCTTCGATCGCATTTTTGATCTCCATAAACTCCTCAGCGCCTCCCGGCAGCCGGTTTCGCGCCAGCGCGTTGAAGAGGAGCTGGAGTGCTCGCGCGCCACAGCGAAACGGATCATCGAGGCGATGCGCCTCTATCTCAACGCCCCAATCAAATATGACCGGGTCCGCAACGGCTACTATTACGATCACAGCGAAGCGGAAACCGGAGCGGGCAAAATGTACGAACTGCCGGGGGTCTGGTTCAACGCCTCCGAACTGCACGCCCTGCTCAGCGTTCAACAGCTCCTAAGCGATGTACAACCGGGTCTTCTGGAAAAACAGTTGGCGCCGCTATCCAAGCGGATTGAGAACCTACTGCAGCTTCAGGGCAACTCCGGCAAGGGGTTGCAGGGCCGAATCAAGATCCTGCGCGCGGCGGCACGTCCGGCAGGCCCCTGCTTCCAGCAAGTGGCGGACGCGCTGGCTCGTCAACAGCGTATCGATATCGAACATCTCAACCGCCGCAACGACCAACGCCAGTGGCGTCAGGTCTCACCGCAACGCCTGGTCCACTACAAAGACAACTGGTACCTGGATGCCTACTGTCATCTGCGCGAGGCGCTGCGTACTTTTGCCCTCGATGCCATCACTATCACCAAGGCTGTCAGCTCTCCATCCCATCCGGTTGAGGATAGCGAGCTTGGCCGGCACTTCGGCAGCGCCTACGGTATCTTCTCCGGCCATGCTGACCAGACAGCAACACTGCGCTTCTCTACTGCTGTTGCAAACTGGGTAGCCCACGAACAGTGGCACCAGGATCAGCAAGGCGAGTGGTTGGCGGATGGCCGTTATCTGCTGAAAATCCCCTATCACCAAAGCACTGAGCTGGCGATGGACATCCTCAAATACGGTCCCAATGTAGAGGTATTGGGCCCCGACAGCCTGCGTCAGGAAATCAAGCAACAACTCACTGCCGCAGCAGCCCTATACAGTGGAAGAACAGAGTAAATTCTGCGAATGACAAATGTCATGACCTATGCGGTAAAAGCGCTATACGAATATCCCAAATCAGACAATTACCCATAGC
>JAKSCN010000358.1 GCA_022360595.1 Chromatiales bacterium | reverse complement strand
TTGGCAAGCCAGTTCAACAATTCAATACAATGGACCAACAATTCAGCGCTAATTTGAATAAGAGGCTGGACTACCTCGGGGACTAACAGCAGACTGACTGTGCTCACCAGTACGAGTGGCACAACAAGAAAACTGAATAACGGAATCAGAACAAAATTAACCACTGGAGCCACCAGCGATACCGTCATTGCAGACAAGATCAGTACCGGCGCCAACCCAAGCACCACCATCCACTGAACCCGGACCCAGGCTACCAGTCTGTTTTCACGCTGTTGTTTGCCGGTTAACGCAAAGAGTATCACTGCCACAGCCATGAACGAGAGCCAAAAGCCAGCCGAAATAACCGCCAGCGGGTCAAACAACAGCACAAGAATCAATGCCATCGAAAGACTGTGCCAGGTGTTGACCTGACGTCGCAGCAACACGGCACTCATAACTACAGCCAACATAATCAGTGCACGCTGGGTCGGCAGCGTAAATCCCGCTAAAGCGGCATAGATAACGGCGGCCACCATTGCACAAATGGCTGCGGCTATAGGGGCGGGCAACCATAACATCAAAGGCTCGAAACGTGACCAGAGCCAACGCATCATCCAAAACATCAGACCTGCGATTATGCCCACGTGCAGACCGGAAATGGCAATCAGATGACTGGTGCCGGTCGCCATAAACCCTTCCCAGACATGCGCGGGTATGTCGGAGCGGTCACCTATTGCCAGGGCGATAAATACACCTCGGGCGGTCGGCTGATTCTGTAGTGCATCTCGCAGTTTATCCCGGATATTCTGCCGTATGCGGTCCACGCCATAACGCCAAACCCACTCATTCAGTCTGCGGTTACTGCTATCTGACCGGATATAGCCGGTTGCCCTGATCCCCTGATGAAAAAGCCAACCCTCATAATCAAAACCGCCAGGATTCATAAAGCCATGGGGACGCTTCAAACGCACCTGTAACTGCCAGCGCTCTCCCACCGCTATCGGTTGATCAGAGTGATACCAGCTCAGTCTTACCTTGCCAGGCGATGGCAGCTTCAGATCACCTTGCCACATCTGTTCAATATCAAACTGAAAGCGAGCGCGTCGCTCAGTCTGTTCCGGTAATGAAGCGACGGTGCCGATAACCATCAGATTGACACCTTCCAAATCCTTCGACAGGTGACGGTCAAGCAGCAGATGCCCGTGATGATTGGCCCAGAAAATCCCCACCAGAAACAGTGCGGGATAGCGCCATCTTCGTTGACCGGTAAACCACAGCAGAACCAGCAACGGAATACCCAACCATGACCAGCGGTGATCAGGCAATTCAGGCAAATATTGAATTGTGAGGATGCCTGCCAGAAACAGCAGCGCATGCGTTACCATCTTGACCACTCCTTGGTCTTGAGAAGCCTCAGATCACTCCGTCTGGAATTGATCAAATGGCTCCTTCATTAAAACCGCTCCGGCCGTTACACCGAAATGTCATCTAAAAATACGATACTGGCCGCCGATACTTAAACTTAGCGGGACATGGAGAAATAGGATTAAGCTCAGAGTTCATAAATGCTCTCGACAAGGTAAGCAGCGCAAGACTGGTCAGTCCAAATTCAAGCGTGCCTACCACCGGCGAGAGTGCCTGTGAACTCCCCCCAGGAGCTCCGCTCCGAGACTCACCTTATTTACCGCATGTTCCACTGGATACCAATGTATTTAACCACTTCCTATACGGCTATAGCCAAGCCTGGCAATACATGATTCAATACCAGCCGCTTAGGATTTGACCCTACGGAGCTTGAATGCCCAAACACCTGATCAAGCGTTTTGCCCCCGATCATGAGAGCATCCGTAAGCACAAGCATCTACGGATATTTGGCAGGCTTTTGCATGATCCTAATCTATGGCATATGAATCGTCGCTCGGTCTCCGGCGCTTTCGCGGTAGGGCTATTTTGGGCCTTTATTCCTGTTCCACTGCAGATGATTGGGGCGGCAGCCACCTCCATCCCGGCACGGGTCAACCTCCCTATCTCAGTGGCATTGGTGTGGATCACCAACCCGCTCACCATCCCCCCCATGTTCTATTTCACCTACCTGGTGGGCACTTGGGTATTGAACACGCCACCGCCCTCCAACGACTTTGAGATGACCATGGAATGGCTCACCGGCAGTATGTCGTTAATCTGGCAACCCTTGTTTCTGGGTAGTCTGATCTGCGCAATAGCCGCTTCCGTAGTGGGTTACTGCGTAATCCGCCTGCTCTGGCGTTTACACATTATTCAGCACATCAAACGACGCCATCAGCTTCGCAAGCAGCGAAGTGGGGCTGAGCAGTGTGGTGATTGAGGACTCCGTCACTCATTACTAACACCCGATCCATCCTTTCTGCCAGACTCTGATCGTGGGTCACCACCACAAAACTGGTCTGGGCCTCTTGGTTGAGTTCCAACATCAAGTTGTAGATCTGTTCCGCCGTTTTACTATCCAGATTACCTGTCGGTTCGTCGGCCAACACACACCCTGGAGAGTTCACCAGAGCACGCGCAATCGCAGCCCGCTGGCGTTCACCACCGGACAGTTCCGCCGGTTTATGTCTTATGCGTTCACCAAGCCCCACACGTTCCAGCATGGCCTTTGCTTGTGATCTGGCTTCGGCCACGCCCACACCACCGACCAATAACGGCATGGCAACATTCTCCAGTGCGGTAAACTCAGGCAACAGATGATGAAACTGATAGACAAAACCGAGCGTCCGGTTACGCAAGCGCCCACGCGCCGCTTCACCCAGCTTCTCGATATTTTCACCATTGATGTAGACATCGCCGCTGCTGGCTAGATCCAATCCGCCCAAACAGTGCAGCAGCGTGCTTTTACCCGAGCCTGAGCTACCGACAATCGCAACCCGTTCACCTGCCAGAATCTGCAGATCGACCCCCTTCAGCACGTCGACATTGAGCTTGCCATCAGAAAAAGTGCGGTGTAGGTCCCGGCACTCCAACACAGTAGAATTACTCATAACGCAACGCCTCCGCCGGTTGGGTGCGCGCAGCTCGCCACGCGGGATATAGAGTCGCTAATAGAGTAATGAAAAAAGCACCAATGCTAATGAATATCACATCATCCCAATACAGATCAGAAGGGAGGTTGCTAATGTAGTAGACACTCGGGTCCAGCACCTTAAACCCCATTTTATCTTCAATCCAGGTCACAATTTCGGGGATATTGATCGCCAGGGGCACGCCGATAAGCACGCCCAACAGGGTACCCAAAATACCGATATTAGCCCCCTGGACAATAAAAATACCCATAATACTTTGTGGTGACATGCCAAGTGTCCGCAAGATCGCTATATCGCTCTGTTTATCCGTAACCACCATAACAAGGGTGGAGACTACGTTGAATGCGGCAACGGTAATGATCAGAAACAGCGCCAACGACATCATGCGCTTTTCCATCCGTAACGCGGCAAAAAAGTTGCGGTGCTGTTGCGTCCAGTCGCTGACGCGGTACACACCCGGCAACATATTGGCTAATTCACGGGAAACACTGGGAGCAAAAAATAGGTCATCCAATTTAAGGCGCACGCCACTCACATTTTTGCCCAGCTTAAGTAACTTGGCGGCGTCCTCAATATGGACAATGGCGACGTTGCGATCAAATTGCTGCATGCCAACTTCAAAGATCCCCAGTACGGTGAAGCGCTTAAGTCTGGGCATGGCGCCAGTGGGTGTCATACGAAGCTGTGGCGTTACAACAGTTATCTTGTCACCCACCTGCACACCCAGCAGCAAGGCCAACTCCCGACCAAGAATGATGTTGAAGCGCCCTGGCTTCAAGGTATCCAGATCTCCCGCAATTATCTTTTGATCGATTTCGGATACGGATGTCTCCAGTTCCGGCACCACCCCCCGCAACAAAGCCCCATTGACCCTTCCACCATTAGTCAACATGGTTTGCGCCTCGACAAATGGAGCCTGACCAACGACTCTGGGATGCTCTTTGGAAAGCTCCATCGCCTGCTGCCAATCCTCTAGCTTGCCGTTGTAAGCGGAAATCGACGCATGCGATGCCATCGAGAGTGTTCTATCACGCACCTCCGTATGGAATCCGTTCATCACTGACAACACCAGGATCAATGCCGCGACACCCAGCATAATGCCGAGTATGGAGATCGAAGAGATGAAGGAGATAAAGTGGTTACGCCGCTTGGCCCGCGTGTAGCGCAAACCGACATAAAGCTCTAGTGGTCTAAACATAAATGGGACTTAACAATCCTAGTAAACTGCAAGTTCGAAGTGCTGTTATACAGCAAATATCCGGTCTAAGTGTGACCAGCAAAACACTCTGTTGTTTCCTTGTATTTTCAGTAGTTACGGCAAAGTGCTATATTTCACTTTTAGAAACAACAGAAGCATAACAGGACAGGAGTTCAACTGCCATGAAGTCTTTCATTTCGCTGTGTTTGACAGCTTGCCTTGCGGTAGCGGCACCTGTGGCCAGCGCTGACGTACTGTTAATCGATGCCATTTCCGAAAACCCAAGTAACAGTGAAGCTGGACTTCAACGTCCCAGAACAGGCCAGAGCATGAACACTGTCCGCAGCCAGTTTGGCGAACCACGCCAGGAGCTTCCCTGGGTGGGCGATCCGCCGATCACCCGCTGGGTGTACGACCATTTTACCGTCTATTTTGAACACGAGTATGTGATCAACACTGTCGTACATCGCAAAACCCAGCAGTAAACGCCCATAACACTCCGTGAATTCAATGAGTTATCGTTTGCCTGCCGAGTGGGAACCCCAGTCGGCAGTACTGCTTACGTGGCCCCATGCCGAAACTGACTGGGCCGATTTTCTCACTGAAGCGGAGCAAACCTACCGTGAAATCGCCGTCCAGATCAGTCGGCGCCAGACACTGATTTTAGTCTGTCAGGATGAGGGGCATCACGATGCGGTTATCGCTGACCTGCTGGCTCAAGGGGCGAACGGCAATAATCTGGTCGTCTGCCTCGCAAAATCGGATGACACCTGGGCTAGAGATCACGCTGCTTTGACGGTATTTGCCGGTTCAGAGCCTCTGTTGCTCGATTTTCAGTTCAACGGTTGGGGCGGCAAATACCCAGCGGCAAAAGATAACGCGATTACCCCGACCTTGGCCCAAGCGGGACTGTTCAAGCAGACGCCACTGCAACACCTCGATTTCACCCTGGAAGGTGGCGCCATCGAGACTGATGGCCAAGGCACACTGCTCGCAACCCGCAGCTCTGTACTCACCGAGAGCCGCAACCCCGGGATGACAGAGCAGGCCGTGGAGCAGTTGCTAACAGCTAAATTGGGGATAGACCACTTTCTCTGGCTGGATCATGGCCATCTCAGCGGCGATGATACCGATGGGCATATCGATACCCTCGCCCGTTTTATCGATGATGAATCTATTCTCTACGTCACAGCCTACCCTGATGATCCTGACTATCCCGTGCTCCGGACAATGCGACAGGAGTTGGAAACGTTCAGGACACAGGCGGGAAAACCTTATCGGTTGATTCCTCTGCCGCCAATTACCCCCATTTTTGCCGATGATCAGCGTCACCTGCCAGCCAGTTACGCTAACTTCCTGATTATTAATGGCGCCGTCCTGCTGCCCATCTATGGCGACAAGAACGACACAGCCGCAATCGAGTGTTTACATTCTTGTTTTCCTGAGCACGAGATAATCCCCATAGACTGCCGCTCACTGATTCGCCAAAATGGCAGCCTGCACTGCATTACCATGCAGTTTCCGGCAGGCATCCAGTTTCAGCATTAACCCTCAAGACTTGGTAAATACATGTCCAGCAAAGCGCACAATCTGACCGTCGGACTGATTCAGCACACCTGCTCCGATAATCTCGACGACAATATCGCCGCCATCGAGAAAGGTATTCGCCAGGCTGCCGCCAATCAGGCCCAGTTGATCGTGCTGCAGGAGCTGCACAACAGCCTCTACTTCTGCCAAACCGAGGATACCGCTACCTTTGATCTGGCTGAACCGATTCCCGGCCCCTCCACCGACTGGCTGGGCAAATTGGCTGCTGAACTGGAGGTGGTAATCGTCTCCTCACTCTTTGAGCGGCGTGCTGCCGGTCTCTACCACAACACAGCGGTCGTCCTGGAGAGCAACGGCACTATCGCCGGGCAGTATCGTAAAATGCACATCCCGGATGATCCCGGTTTCTACGAGAAGTTCTATTTCACCCCCGGTGATCTCGGTTTCCAACCCATCGACACATCCGTCGGGCGGCTTGGTGTGTTGGTCTGCTGGGATCAATGGTACCCGGAAGCGGCCCGGCTGATGGCCATGTCTGGCGCGGACCTGCTGCTCTACCCGACCGCCATTGGTTGGGATCCACAGGATGACACCGATGAGCAGCGCCGTCAGCTCGATGCCTGGATCACCATTCAGCGCAGTCACGCCGTGGCCAATGGCGTGCCCGTGCTCTCCTGCAACCGTGTCGGCCACGAGTCCGATCCCTCAGGCCAAACAGAAGGGATTAAATTTTGGGGCAACTCCTTCGTCTGCGGCCCCCAAGGAGAGTTTCTGGCCCAAGCAGGCGAATCGGCTGAAACGTTGGTTGTGGAGCTATCACTGGCGCGTACCGAGCAGGTTCGGCGCATCTGGCCGTACTTTAGGGACCGCCGCATCGATGAGTACGGCGCATTGACACGCCGCTATAATGATTAGCAAACGCTTCTATAAATAAAAGTTTATTTTCAAGCAGCAACCAATAATATCTTGACTAATTAGCTGGGTTTTTGAATACTGCTGCCAGTTTTCAAAAATCCTGTCGTGAAGAGGTAGACTATGTCCACGTCCACGGAAACCAAAGAACTTCAAACGGTAATGCACTCTATTATTCAGCGCATTGCTACCGGCCCTGAGCTGAGTAAGGATATCTCCCAGGAGGAGGCCCGCATTGGTATGCAGGCAGTTCTGGAAGGGGCCGTGGATCCGGTACAGGCGGCAATTTTCTTTATCGCACTGCGCATGAAGCGTGAAACCGATGACGAGAACAAAGGTATTCTTGATGCGATTTTGGCCTCAACGGAGTCAATCACCGCCGATGTTGACGAAGTGGTCTACCTGGTTGACCCCTACAACGGCTACAACCGCTCACTCCCCCCCTCACCTTTTCTACCTGCTGTACTGGCGGAGTGCGAAGTACCGACCATTTCTCACGGCGTGGCTACCGTCGGTCCCAAATACGGTATTACCCACAGCACGGTACTCAAAGCACTGGATATCAATGTAACGGCCAGCACCCAACAGGCTAACGAGCGTCTGGCCGATCCGGCCGTCGGCTGGTCATATCTAGACCAGAGCATCCTCAATCCCAAGCTCCACGGCCTGCTCGATCTGCGTAAAAAGATGGTCAAGCGCCAAGTGATTACTACCACCGAGGTGCTGGTACGCCCAATTTCCGGGCGCAGCAAAACCCATTTGGTAACCGGCTATGTCCACAAACCCTATCCGCCCAAATACGCAGCCCTGGCCAAGCATGCCGGTTTCAACTCCAACCTGTTGATTCGAGGTGTTGAAGGCGGTGTAATCCCCTCCCTCCGCCAGGCAGGCAAAAGTTTCTTCTACTATGATATGGGAGAGCTGCAGGAGTTGGACAGCAACCCGGCGGAAATTGGTATTGAGCAGAGCGTGCGGATCACCCCTCTGCCCGAAGAGCTGCCAGGCATCAGCACACCGGGTGATGAAATCGCCTTGGCCGTGGATGTCGAGAAGAGTTCACAACGGGCCGCTGAGGCTGGGGTTGCCGCCCTGGAAGGTGAAAAAGGGAGCACTTACGATGCGCTGGTCTACAGCGGCGCGTTGATTCTGCTGCATGTGGGTAAAGCGGGATCCCTGGCTGAGGGCGCCGAGCAGGTTAGAGCTGTTCTCGACTCCGGAAAAGCAAAAGCGCGTCTCTGCTGAGGTCGGATCATGAGCAACAGTTGGCACACCGTCGCCCACACCGATGAGCTACCGCCCGGGCAGATGAAACGGGTGGAGATCAACGGCCAAAAGATACTGCTTGCCCATGCAGAAGGAGAGATCTACGCTGTTGATGACACCTGCAGCCATGAAGATTTTTCGCTCTCCTATGGCTGTTTGGATGGGGATATGATCAAATGCTCACTACACGGCAGCCGTTTCAGTCTTAAAACAGGCGAACCCCAAGAAGAGCCTGCCGATGAGCCGATCAACACCTACGAAGTAAAACTCGACAATAACAACATTCTGGTAAAACTATAATGAGCGACTCCAGTAAAGAGCGTGAAATTCTCATGGTGATGCGCAAAGTCCTGGGCAACATCGTCAAGGACACCACACCACCACCCGGCACCAAGCACCCGTTGAGCGACGCGACCATTCACGATATAAGAATGTGTCTGGGGCTGATTACCGCCCGCGAACGTGAATTGGCTGATGAGGCTGGGGCAATCGTCGAGAAGCCCTACTTCACCGATCAACCGCGCAGCGAAAAGGTGGTCTCATTTCCAAGCGTTAAGAAAAACAACTCAGACGAGGAGACAGAGTGATCCGGGAAACCGGCTCGCACTCTCTTTGCCGCATCACATTTTCCCTTATCTTTTCATCCGCCATCAC
>JAKSCN010000505.1 GCA_022360595.1 Chromatiales bacterium | reverse complement strand
TGTTGACCGTAGAGATAGGGACTGTGGGGATATCCATAAAGACATCGAAACCATTATCGCCATCAGACAGTTGCCGATCTGCTGAGATCTGCAACTCCCTGCTTCCCAAATCTCCATTGTATGAGTAGACGCCTGACACATGTGAAAACGGGCGGGTATTCGACTGAAAGCCTGAGAAAATATATTCACCATTACTATCACGAGTATTGGCCAAGCCGAACAGCTGATCCTCCAGTTGCCGCAACTCAGTGGCAATAGAGTCTCGGTCTGTGTCAGTCAGATGATCATTGTTGCCCTGTACCGCCAGTTCACTGACCCGCTGCAATAGATTGGTAACACTACTCAGTACACCCTCTTCCGTCTCCAGCCTGGCCCGGGCACGGTCCGCATTGTTCATGTACTGACGGGTTGTCTCCAACGCGCCATTCAGATCCAACACACGCGCCGCACTGGCGGGATCATCAGCCGCGGTCAGGACACGTCTTCCCGTGGATAGCTGCAACTGGGTATTCGCCACATCATTCTGCTGTTTAAGCATGGCGCTGACCGAGCGGTCATAGATCATCTGGGTTGAGATACGGAGCATTGTTACTATCTCCTCGTCGCTGCAATGAGCGAATCAAACAAAGTACTGGCAACGCTAATAACCTGAGCAGCCGCCTGATAGGCCTGCTGAAACTTGATCAAATTGGCAGCCTCTTCATCCAAGTTAACGCCACTAACCGATTGCAGTGCGTTGACATTACGTTCCAGCAAACCGTTCACCGACTCTGAGCTGACTTCGGCTTTATGGGTCTTGGAGCCTATCCCAGACACCATCTGCCCATACACCTCTTGAAAAGTGGCCGTTTCAGTAGTACCCCCGGTCTGACCCAACATGGTGTTTTGAGTCTGCAGTTCAGCCATCGCCAGTGCATTACGGTTATCGCCAACACCACTGGTGTTGTTTTCAATGACGAAGCGATCGCCATCAGCGGGTGTACCTGTCATGGTAAAGCTCATCCCCCCGTAGCCGGGAAAGGTGAACGTCGCCCCCGCACTCTGGGTTGTCGGATCGTAAGGGATATTGCCACCAGGCCCACCGGTAACGGTAAACCCGGGAATGGCCGAATCGAACTCCAGGGTAATGGTGGCTGGCCCCGCCAAGGGCAGATTAGTGACGTTGCTATTGCTGGGTTGACTGATCGCGCCATCGCCCAGATTTGGCCCACCACCAACATTGGTACTGGGTTGGGCACGAATCGGACTGGCTGCTGCAAACTGACGCGGATCTGTCAGCTCCATTTGGATATAGCCCGCAGCGTCTCTTGTTGGGCGAATAGTGAATGTATCATCCGCAGCAGCACCGGCGGTTATCGTGAGATTAAAGCCATCGATCTCAGCCGTTGTGAAGGGATAAGCGCCGCCGGTATTGATGGTAGAGACAATCGCATTGTCCGATAGACGAGTGACTACAAAGTCATTGGCATTAATCGCCCTCACTTCATAATCACTGCCGGTTAAATTCCCGGTATCGACAAAGCTGCCTGTTATCGTTGCAGTCCCCGTATTCAGGCTATTTTCAATGACACCGACAGTAGGATCGTTAAAAACCAGCCCGCCAAAGTTACCATCCAGGTCCAGACCCAGTTGGTGCATACTGTTGATGTGTTCACTTAATCCAACGGCAACCAACCCTAGCTGATTCTGGCCCGGATCTAAAATCTCATCGCGGTACCTTAATAGCCCCCCTATCTCGCCGCCCCCGAGCTGATTGCTGATATTGATTGTGCCGGCAGTGTTGGTAAGAGAGACATCATAGCGGCTAATATCATCCGCAGAAGGGGCCGCTTGTAGATTCGCCGGGGTACTCCCCATAACCAGGGAGAGACCTTTACTGGTAAAGACATTCCACGCCCCATCATCTTGAGGAACCACGCGGATATCGACCTTCTCGGATAGCTGATTAAGCAGATGGTCGCGCTCATCCAGCAGATCGTTGGGATCTGCCCCCGATGAGGTACCTACCGCCTCAACAATATTCTGATTGGCCCTGGCGATAGAGGTGATCAGACTGTTGATCTCATCCGT
>JAKSCN010000201.1 GCA_022360595.1 Chromatiales bacterium | reverse complement strand
GCACGCTGAGCGGTTTTCTGTAGAGTCAGCGCACGCTGCCTGACTTGCGGATCATCGGACTGCTGCTGCAGCAGATCAAGATTACCCAGAATGATGCCCAGAATATTGTTAAAGTCGTGGGCAATACCCCCGGTGAGCTGCCCGATGGCCTCCATCTTCTGGGCACGACGTAGCGCTTTTTCCGCCTGCTTCTGCTCGGTTATATCGGCCAGCACACCTTCAAGCCGGGCAACTCTGTCATCATAATCCTCGCAGAGACGGCCGCGCTCCCAAACCCAGCGCACTCCTCCATCGGCATGCAAGATGCGGTAGGTCAGGACAAATACCTCTTCGGAATCGATCGCGCTGCGCACACTTTTTACGACAGTTTTGGCATCGTCCGGGTGGATAATACTGGCGTAGCTGCATCTCTGGTTGTTCACGAACGTCTCGGGCGGATAGCCGGAGAGCTCTTCAATCCCCTGGCTGATGTACTCCATGGTCCAGTGTTCATCATAGAGGCAGCGGTACGCCGCCCCCGGCATATTCTCCACCAGATTTTTGTACATGGCATCCATCTTCTGGATGGGGACTGATGACAGGCGAGGCTTATTTCTCTCCTTCGCAACATTCTCGAATTGGGGCTGCCCATCAAACAGCGATTCACCGGTCAAGCTCAGCTCCAGTTCAGCAATGCGCTGTCGAGCCTGCAGGTCACGCCAGAACAGATAAGCGATAACGGCAATCGAAGCGCCGAGTATGAGTAGGAGGGCCAGCAAAGTATCCGTTCCCCATCAAAAAACCAGACCGATATAAAAAACCATAGCACAGCAGCTAAAATAAAAGCCGCTTGCACCAAGCCCTGTTAACACTAATTTAATTGCCTTATGGCCGAAAAACCATATTGGGTTTGATCTCCTCGGCAGGCACTGGCTTACTGATCAGATAACCCTGCGCCATATCACACCCCAGCTCACGCAACTGTTGATACTGCTCCTTGGTCTCAACCCCTTCCGCCACAACACGCATATTCAGCTCATGGCTCAACAAGATGCAGGTTTTCACAATGGCTTGAGCTTCAGCCTCTGTGGTTAGACGGCTAACGAAACTTCGATCAATCTTTAACTCACTGAATGGCGCCTTAAGCAACTGTGACAACGACGAGTAGCCGGTCCCGAAATCATCGACGGAGAGGGCTATTCCTTTCGTACGCAACTGGGTCAGGATATCGAGCGAGCCAGCCAGTTCTCCCATCAAGGCGCTTTCAGTCACCTCCAGGGTAAGGCATGTCGGATCAAGCTGTTTACTCTCCAACAACCCATACAACTGCTTCGGCAGGGTTGAGCCGATGATATCCCTGGCGGAGATGTTAACCGAGACCTCCAACGAGATCCCCTGCCGTTGCCACTGCTGGCTCTGCTCCACCACATGCTCGACCACCCAGTGGGTCAGGAGGGTGATCAAATCATACTGCTCTGCCATTGGAATAAAACCCTTCGGCAAAAGCAACCCATGTTCAGGATGATGCCAACGCACCAACGCTTCTACCGAGGTACAGACACCACTGGGGATATCAACCTGTGGCTGATAGTGCAACACCAGCTGATCCTGGCGTAAGGCCTGCTGCAACTCCTCAGGAGAAGGTACATACTTTAACCGGTCTCGAGGATTAGATTCCACCTTCGGGCTACCAGCCATATGAATCTCAAGCAGTTGCCGTAAACGCTGCAGTGACACTGGTTTGGTCAGAGAAGCCAGTATATCCAGATTGTGGGCCCGGCCCAGCTTTTCAGCCGCATGCAGCACGCCAATATCACGCCCGCTGATTAGCACCAGGGCAGGGGGATTGTCCATCTGAACCAGGCGGCGCATCACTTCAATACCGTCCATTTCGGGTATGTGGAGATCCAGGATCAGAATGGCGTCATTGGTGAACTGCCTGACCTCTTTGAAGAACTGCCCTGCGCGGGTGAAGCCCCGGACACTGAGGCCAAGTTGAGTTACCACTTCACTAAGCAGAGATACGAGCTCAGGCTCATCATCGATCAAGTAGACCGTGGTCTGTGTTGTGGACATCACCGTTCTCCTGACTGACCAGAAGACCCACACCCCTGTCCAACAACACGCTATCCTGATCTCCTTCGTGAAAGTAATGAACAAATGTGGATGAAATTATCAGTTTATCTACGCCCGCCAAACTACCTTTGTTATTAGCGCTTAGAGATAAGAGTAGTTCTGAATAGCAGATAGCACGAGCTTATAAACGGTGGAAAATATCAGGTAATCACCCCGGCTCGTTGGCCATTTTTATGCTTATATCTGACCCTAGCGCATGTGTTAAGCACCGCTCCCTTGGCTATCTCAACTCAATCATGACCATAACGGCACTCGGAGAGTCCTAGGGTCTGTCAGCACTAATAGATTCAGTCTGGATTGAGCCGGATCATATCAATCAGCACATCATTTCATTATTCTTTGTGGCGTTATGGTTAGGGTCGGAGTCAGGAATGGCTCCGACCTTTCCACATAACATTGGTTTGTATAAGGGATAATCTGATGCTGATCACCGAAATTCTGGCCAGAAACAGGCGAATGTATGGCCAAGAGACTGCCTTGATCGAACGCGAACCGGCACGTGGCAACCGCCGTGAAATCACCTGGACAGCATTTGACCGTGAAGCCAACCGCTTCGCCAATGCGCTGATGCAAAAAGGGGTGCGCAAAGGCGATAAGGTGGTTCATTTGATGATGAACAGCCTGGAGTGGCTGCCCACCTACTTTGGCATTCTGCGTACAGGCGCCTGGGCGGTACCGCTCAACTTCCGCTTTGAAGCAGAGGTTATTCTCGCCTGCTGCACGCTCTGCGAGCCCAAGGTCTTTCTGTTCGGTGAAGAGTTCATCGAACGCGTGGCCGCGGCCAAAGAGAAGCTGGACCGGACCGTACATCACTATGTCTTTATCGGCCCCCAAGAGAGCTGCCCGGCATTTGCCGAACACTACGATGACTTTGTCCGCAGCGCCTCCGAACACGATCCCGCAGTAGCGCTGGAGATCAATGATGAAGCGGCCATCTACTTCACCTCCGGCACCACCGGACTACCGAAGGGTGTACTGCTCACCCACCGCAGCCTGGAGCACGCCGCCTATATCGAAAACCGCCACCACAACCAGACCCATGAGGATAACTTTCTCTGCATCCCGCCGCTTTATCACACCGGCGCCAAAATGCACTGGCTCGGCGGCTTTGTGGTTGGCGCCAAGGCGGTCATTCTCAAAGGCGTAAAGCCCGAATGGATCTTGGAGGCCATTTCCGAAGAGCAGGCCACCATTGCCTGGCTCTTAGTACCCTGGGCACACGATATTCTCATCGCCTACGAGAATGGCGATGTCGACTTCAGCCGCTACAGACTCGATCAATGGCGCCTGATGCATATCGGTGCGCAACCCGTGCCACCGAATTTGATTCGCGCCTGGAAAAAACTCTTTCCCCACCACGACTACGACACCAACTACGGCCTCACCGAGTGTACCGGACCGGGCTGTGTGCACCTGGGCCTGGGTAACACCGATAAAATTGGTGCTATCGGGATTCCCGGGTTTGATTGGGAGTGCCGTATCGTCGACTTCGACGGCAATGATCTACCGGACGGTGAAGCCGGCGAACTGCTGGTAAAAGGCCCCGGCGTGATGAAAGAGTATTACAACAATCCCGAAGCCACCCGCGAAACAATAGTTGACGGCTGGCTGCACACCGGCGATATCGCCCGCAAGGATGAAGACGGTTTCTACTGGCTGGTGGACCGCAAAAAAGACCTGATCATCACTGGCGGTGAAAATGTCTCACCGGTGGAGGTCGAGCACTTCTTCATGGCCCACCCCGCCATTCAGGATATCGGGGTGATAGGCACCCCTGAGATGCGCCTGGGAGAGCTGGTCACGGCTATTATTCAGCTCAAGCCTGGCCACACGGCCAGCGAAGAGGAGTTGCTATCTTTCGCTGAAGACCTCCCCCGTTATAAACGGCCACGCATCATTCACTTCGACCAGGTACCGCGCAACGCGACTGGGAAAATCGAGAAGCCCAAGCTTAGACAAAAGTATGTAAGTACCTAGGGCCTGTTGACACTATACGGTGTCCCTATCACATTAGTGTTAACAGGCCCTAAATCGCTTCTTTAGTCGTTATTACCGGCTGGTTCTCCAACGTTCGATGTACCGGGCAGCGGTCGGCCATCTCCAATAGCCTGACTTTCTGCTCGGGCGTTAAATCACCCTTGAGAGTGATATGCCGCGTCATACAATCGATATAGCCCTCTTTTTGCTCACACTGCTCACAATCCTCGGCATGGACTTTTTCATGTGCCAGCCGCACCGAAACATCCGTTAACGGTATTTGCTTATGCGAGGCGTAGAGGCGTAACGTCATTGAGGTACAGGCTCCCAAAGCCATCAACAGCAGATCGTAAGGGCTCGGGCCCAGGTTGCTGCCACCATAATTTTCCGGTTCATCCGCCATCAGTTGATGGCTGTCGGTGAACAGCCCCCGCAAAAATCTCTTATCCAGTTCTGTTACCAGCACTTCACCCGCCGGCACATCCGGTGCGCTACCGAAACCGCGCTCTTCGGCAACCTGGGATGCACCCAGATAGCGACTGGCCCAGGCGGAGAGAGCCTCCGCCACATACTCCGCATCTTCTTTGCGTGACAGCAGATGGTCCGCCTGATCCAGTGAGATAAAACTTTTCGGATGCTGCGCCGCCTGATAGATCTTCGCGGCCTGATCAACAGAGACCACGCTATCTACTGGGGAGTGGAAAATCAGCAATGCCCTGTTGAGCTGCCTGATGTACTCAACATTGGTATACCGATTTAAATCATCCAGTAGTTGTTGTTTGATGGTGAATGTTCTAAACCCAATCTTTACCTCGGCCTGCCCTTCAGATTCCAGGGTAGGCTTGGTCGAGGAAAAGAGATGCTGCACATGATCCGCCGTGGCTGGCGCCCCAATTGTCGACACCGCCTTCACCGACGGTAACTGTTGCGCCGCGGCCAACACTGCCGCACCACCCAGACTATGGCCGATCAACAGGCTGGGGGGCTGGTAGCGGATCTCCAACTCGTTAGCGGCAGCCAACAGATCCTGCACATTGGACGAGAAGTTCGTATTGGCAAAATCACCATCACTATTGCCCAGGCCGGTAAAGTCAAACCGCAACACAGCAATACCCTTTTTCGCCAACGCGCGACTAATGCGTGATGCGGCCGCAATATCCTTACCACAGGTAAAACAGTGGGCAAAAATAGCATAGTGGGAAACAGGCTGATCAAGCGGAGGCAGTTCAAGTAGCCCCGCCAGTTGCTGTCCCGATGTATTCGAAAACTGAAATTTGACTCTGGACATACCATGCTCCCGATTAATGTAAAGAAAGGATAGATGCCACTTTCCCCAAAAGCTAGGGAGCTCCGAATCGACTCATGACAGAATGGAATATTCAGAAATTGGGGATGATGGGAATTTATTCAATCCAGCACCTGATCTTATTACAGGTGCTGGATTGAAGGGAGGTTTATATAAGGTCCGCTAATATGCGGGTGAGGCGAGCTTTTACTTCTGTAATGATATTCTCTTGAGGCGTGTTCTGCCCACCGGCATAGACGGCCACCTTATTTTCGACGGTGTCACTGTATCTGGAAATGCCGGCCTTTCTTGTTTTCTGTAGCTCTTCACTAGAATCGAAAACGATTTTTCTTTTGACCCTGCCCATATCCTGATCTTTAACCGCCAACGTAACATCCGTTATCGTGATATAGGTATCTGTCGAAGCGTAGCTACCAACAATCGCTCCCAAGGTGGCGCCCGTCACTATACCGATAGCCGTGCCCGCATCAGTTGATGAACGGTAGCCCGCAATACCTCCCACGATAGCACCTAACGCGCCCAGCTCTGAGCGCATATCCTGCCGGACATAGCCGCTATAGGTGACATTGATGTCATATCTAATCGCAAAATCATTGTTGCTGCCGGCCACCGGCTCATAACCGCGACCCCTCAGGCTTTTCTCGATTTCGGACTTGATATGATATAGGTTAAGCGACGTATCCCCCGAGGTATTTCGGATCGTCACCTTGATGGTATTGTCTGCGAACTGGCTGGCGTCAACCACCATATTTTTCTCAACAGCAGAGCCATACATATTGCCATCGGCACTCGGCATCATGCCAAGCCGATTGCTTTGAGCACAACCCACCAACAGTAACGCACACATCAATACTACAGTGATTCTCATATTAAAAGTCCTTTCTTAAAAAATCGGCCACTTCAGTATAATGAATACTGAACGCCAAACCTTCGACATCTTTCCCAACTCGCTTATTGTTATTCACGGCAACCACTTTATCGCCGAGAAACATCGGGCCACCCGAGTTACCTTTATTTATGGGTGTATCTGACTGTACAAATACAACCTTCTTGCCCCCGGTGCCGTATATGCTATCGCCTTTTCTAACAGCACTGACGACACCCCGCGTTATACTGAATTCATAGCCTTTTGGGTGCCCTATAGCTTCAACAGTAGACCCCAAAGGAATAGAGCCTGAATAGAACTCAACCGGTTTTCCTCGCTGCTGCACTTTGACCAGCGCAAGATCAAGTCTGACATCACTCTTAACCACCTTACCAAAGGTCTCTTCACCGCCATGTGTTTTTATCTCGACATATTTACTGCCCTCGACCACATGGTAGTTTGTCAGCACAAGATCGGGCTTCACATAAAATCCTGTCCCCATGGATTTCTCAGGTGTGTATACAACCACCACGTGCTCCATTCTGACATCCCGCTCCGGAAGTACATTGTCAGATGCCAACTTATACCGTTTTATCGCTTCATGACGATCAGCCAACACCGTCTTCTTCATGCGGTTATAAGAGACTTTGAAGGGTTTGAATTTACCCTTCTTGGCATTTACCTGCTCGATAATTTGTGACAACAAGACCGGTACATCTTGCTCCTCAAACTCATGCACCACACTCTCCTCATCATACTCTTTTAGGATGCTGGCACGACTCTTATCCTTCTTGTGGACGTTATAGGCCATTTGGAAGTCTCTGCTTTCAGAGATATCAAATGTCCCCGAAAAGAGCCTCTGCTTAACCAAATCGACAAGGTAATAGTTGGCGGATACCGCCTTTCTGGCCGTCAATACCGAAGTGCTATATTCATAGTCCGAAAACACATCTTCTGTAATTGTCGCAGGGGTGGAGGCGAATATGCTCTCTTTCTCCTGCAGCGCAGAGGATGCCGCACTCACCAATACCACTTTGGCAAGACAGCCCCAGCCACTGCAGTACTGGGACTGCGTAGAGCTGAGTTCGCTTTGCGCGCTGAAGACATCCATCCTTGCCGTTTCATAGGCAGGATTTGGAACACGGCGCTCACCACTCACATACCGTGACGAGTGAGGCACCCGATTCTGAATACGCCGCTCTGTTCTGGCGGTATTAACAGAAAACACCAGCGCATATCTGTAACCATTTTTCTTATCCAGAGCCTCCTGCAGGGTAACAGGCTGCACCTCTCCCAAAACATCGGTCTCCAATGAAACGGGAAACTCCAGTTGCCCCGCATGCAGCAACGACTGACTACTGCCATCAATAACCGCAATTTTCTGACCGACGCTGTCACTGGGATTAAACCCTTTGGACTGCGCCATTTGAGCGGCAGTCAGGTAATTGATCAGTGTGAAACCGTCCGTTTTCAATATCCGTTTAAAGTAGATATTGCCAAGATCCTTTTGGAAAGCCTTGATACCGTCACTACCCGAACTGTAGTTTTCACTCAGTGCCGCGTTAAAAGCCTCCAACTGCTCGGTCGAGTAGTTTTCCGCCATGCCAATCAGGACTGCATGATTATCAACAATCAACGGTTCTCTATCATCCAGGGCTACTGGGTAGCTTGAAGAGAAAGCGCTATCACCAAGGTGATCAAACGCTGCAAACGCTTCCGGAGCAGCGGCGATACACTTGGCCCGCAACGCCTCTTCAGCCGCCTTCAGTTCTGCATGAATATCCAGGTTTTTGGAAAATTCCCGATAGAGAGGATATTGCTCCGCAATCGCCGCCGTGACAGTACTCCTCTCGAACAGCGCCTTATACGATGCCCATGAACCCTGGTCTGTCAGTGCCAGATCGATCCCGTTAAGCTCATCCAAGAGTGCCGAAAAAAGAGGACGGTTATTGCTATCAAATAGCGCAAAGAAGTCGCCGATAACCTCCGCTTTCGCATCTCTGTTCTCAAGGAAATAGTCGATCTGACTCAGATAGACATCTTTTGCCTCTTCCAGCTTCTGCGCATCCACCAACTCTTCCAGATGATGTGCCGGGGTATACAGAAAGCTATAAGGCGATTCTCCGTTATTGATGCCCTCGCTTATCCATTTCTGTGGATTGGACTGACAACCGGTGAGAACCGCAAAACAAACGAGAAGGGATAGGATTTTCTTTACTACTGCCATGTTGACATCCGCTGTTCATCTTATTTATCTGCACGCATTCTACAAAAATATCAAAATCATGAGAATCGCCATGCACTATAACTCTATCTTCGGCTAATCATACTATCCCTTTATTTGACGTATAATCAAACCCTATCCCTACTCTTTGGAGCATCCATGCCTCTCTCCCAAAAACCCAACTGGCTGACCCTCGATCACCAACACGTCTGGCACCCTTACAGCGCCATCGATTCCGGACTCCCGGTATTTCCGGTCGAGTCGGCTTCAGGCGTGCGCATTAAGCTGAGTGATGGCCGTGAGCTGATCGACGGGATGTCCTCTTGGTGGAGTGTCATTCACGGTTATAACAATCCGGTGATCAATCAAGCAATCAACGACCAGCTTGGCAAGATGGCCCATGTGATGTTTGGCGGACTGACCCATGAGCCTGCCGTTCGCCTGGTGGAGCAGTTGGTCAAGCTGTCACCGGAACCGCTACAGACAGTCTTTCTGGCCGACTCCGGCTCTGTGTCGGTGGAGGTTGCCTTGAAGATGGCAATGCAGTATTGGCACAGCAAAGGGCAACCGAAGAAGCAGCGCTTCATCACACTGCGCAACGGCTACCATGGCGATACCTTTCACGCCATGTCGGTGTGTGACCCGGTCACCGGTATGCACTCACTGTTTGCCGGTGTGCTACCCCAGCAGCACTTTGTGCCTGCACCGGTTTCAAAATTTGGTGAGGCCTGCCAGCCTGAAGATATCGCTCAGATGGAGACTGCCCTGTCGAAATTGGCGGATGAAACCGCTGCGGTCATCATGGAGCCGATTGTGCAGGGCACGGGCGGTATGCGTTTCTACTCAGCGGACTATCTGAAAGCGGTGCGTGAACTGTGCGACCGCTACAATGTACTGCTGATTCTGGATGAGATCGCCACCGGCTTTGGTCGCACGGGAAAGCTGTTTGCCTGCGAACATGCCGGCATCTCACCCGACATCATGTGCCTGGGCAAAACCCTAACCGGCGGCTACATGACACTGGCTGCAACTCTCACTACCGAAGAGGTGAGCCGAAGTATCAGTAGCGGCAATCCCGGCCTGTTCATGCATGGCCCCACCTTCATGGGCAATCCGCTCGCCTGCGCCGCTGCCTCCGCCAGTATCGACCTGCTCATCAGCACGCCCTGGCAAGCACGCATTGAACAGCTACAGCAACTATTGGATAACGGACTCGCCCCCTGCCGCGATATGTCTCACGTAGCCGAGGTGCGCTGCCTGGGTGCCATTGGGGTGGTGGAGATGAAAGAGCCCGTGGATATGCGCACCATTCCCCAGCAGTTTGTCGATGCCGGGGTTTGGGTAAGGCCTTTTGGCAAACTGATCTATCTGATGCCGCCCTTCATTATTGATAAGCAGGATTTGAATACATTGACTGGCGCGGTTGTGAAGGTGATTGCCAATCTAGCTGACTGAACGATTCGGCCAAGCACGCACTAGGGCCTGTTGACACTAATTTGATTGTCACTGTTGAGCCTGAAAAAGCACCAATCAAGGCACGAGGAGTGCAGTTTGGTCGTTCCAAATAAGCGACGAGTAACGCTGAGTGGTGCTT
>JAKSCN010000068.1 GCA_022360595.1 Chromatiales bacterium | reverse complement strand
GAACGCTACCGGCTCAAGCAGACCGCGGAGCCGCTGGTCAGCGGCCGCGCGGTCGGCAATCGTATCGGCCAGGGCACGGCCAAAGTCATCAACGATTTGTCGCAGATGGATCAGATCGAGGATGGCGACGTGCTCGTCACCGACATGACCGACCCGGACTGGGAGCCGATCATGAAACGCGCTGCCGCCATCGTCACCAACCGTGGTGGCCGCACCTGCCACGCCGCGATTATCGCCCGTGAGCTGGGGGTACCCGCCGTAGTGGGCTGTAACAACGCCACCAAAACCATCGCCGATGGCCAGGATGTGACCGTCTCCTGTGCCGAAGGTGATACCGGATTTATCTACGAAGGTCAGCTCGAGTTCGAATACAAGACTATCGAACTGGACGCCATGCCGGAGATCCCCACCAAAATCATGATGAACGTCGGTAACCCCGACCGCGCCTTCGATTTTGCCAGCACGCCGAATGCGGGCATCGGTCTGGCCCGTCTGGAGTTCATCATCAACAACATGATCGGCATTCACCCACGCGCACTGCTCGACTACGATACGCTGGATGCAGACACCAAAGCCATGATCGCCCCCATGATCGCTGCTTACGAGAGTCCGAAAGAGTACTACATCTCCAAGATCGTCGAAGGGGTCTCCACTCTGGCCGCTGCCTTCCCCGGGCCGGTCATCGTGCGGATGTCGGACTTCAAGTCCAATGAATACGCCAACCTGATCGCCGGTCCGCTCTACGAGCCGGAAGAAGAGAACCCGATGATCGGTTTCCGTGGCGCCTCCCGCTATGTCTCGGACAACTTCCGTGAATGCTGGGAGATGGAGTGCGAAGCCCTGAAGCGGGTGCGCAATGAGATGGGCTTCACCAACGTTGAGATCATGATCCCCTTCGTCCGCACCTTGGATGAGGCGGCGGCCGTGGTCAAAGCGTTGGAAGAGAACGGCTTGAAACGTGGTGAGAACGGCCTGCGCCTGATCATGATGTGCGAACTCCCCTCCAACGCCGTGCTGGCCGAGGAGTTCCTGGAGTACTTCGACGGCTTCTCCATCGGCTCCAACGATATGACTCAGCTCACCCTCGGCCTGGATCGTGACTCCAGCCTGATCGCCCAGAGCTTTGACGAGCGCAACCCCGCGGTGAAGAAGATGCTGAGCATGGCTATCAGCGCCTGTAAGGCCCAAGGTAAATATGTCGGCATCTGTGGCCAGGGACCATCCGATCATCCTGACCTGGCTAAGTGGTTGCTGGAACAGGGTATTACCAGTGTTTCACTCAACCCTGACACGGTTATCGACACCTGGCTCTTCATGGCCGATCAACAACAAGCCTGAAGTATGCTCTAGGTAATAGTGAGATGAGGGAACCCCTCCCTCTCTGTCATGCCGGAAAAACAAAACCCTGCTTTATCGCAGGGTTTTGTTTTTTAAGCCGTTCTACCGTGCAGCTTAATTCATACAAATATGCTCAGATAAACTGGACAAACGCTTCGCGACAGTCAATGATTAGCAGCAAGAAATCCTGCGCCAGGCAGGAACACATCTAATAACTTACAAAACAAATTAACAACAAAGTCTGCTGGGGATCTATTTCATGGCTGGATATATTGGGGCAAACACTGCGCCGCATAAGCGCAGATCATTCCGTTTATCGAAAATAGTACTGCCTACTCTTTTACTGACAGCTTCAGCCTGGGCGCAGGCTGTACCTACCTTTACCAAGACATTTGTTCCCGACACCATTGGTCCCGGCAGTGTCTCAACACTCCAGTTCGACATTACCAATAACGATCCCGGTCCGGTAAGTAACCTGGCGTTCACCGATACACTGCCCTCAAATGTTACGATCGCCGACCCTGCCAATGCTTCCACCACCTGTCTCAACGGAGCTATCACTGCACCAGATGGCGGAAGTACTATCACCTTTAGCGACGGCACACTTGGGACTGCGTTAAGCTGTTCGGTATTTGTCGATGTCACCAGTGCTACTCCCGGGGTACATAGCAACGTATCCGGGGACCTGACGTCAGACGCAGGCAATAGTGGCAACGCTACGGCTGACCTGACCATTGCTACCGACAGGCCAGGCTTCAGCATGAGCTTTAGCCCAAACAGCGTACCACTTGGCGGCCGAAGCACATTAACTTACACAATTGATAACACGGCTAATGGAACTTTGGCCTTCCCATTAATTTTTACGAATAATCTTCCTACAGGCATTGAGATCGCCTCACCTGCCAATGCCAGCAATACCTGTAATGGCATTCTCACAGCAGTTTCCGAATCTAACACAATCAGCTTGAACTCCGGCTTTGTCGCTATTGGAGGAACTTGCACTATCTCAGTAGACGTCATCGCAACTGGCAGCGGTGAGCAGCACAATGTATCAGGTGAACTCACTTCAGGTAGCGGTTTAAACCCACCGTTAAGCGGCAAAGCGAGTGACACCCTTGATGTAACAACAACACCTCTTGCACTCACTAAAACATTCACTAATGATCCGGTACCAGCGGGTGAGACCGTTACGCTGGAGTTCACCATTCTCAACCTTGATCGCAATTTTCCAGCAACCGGCATCAGTTTCACCGACGATCTCTCATTTTCCCCTTCCACAGGGATATCCGCTCTAAACACACCGCTGGTGGACCCTTGTGGCCCTGGTTCCACACTGAGTGGAACCGGCACTCTGGCACTCACCGGCGGCTACGTGGAAGCTGGCAGCTCCTGTACTTTTAGTGTTGATCTGCAAATTCCTGCTGGTGAGACCGTAGGCGCATTTGCCAATACTACATCTGCGGTTACTGGCGATGTAAATGGCTCTCCGGTTACAGGCAATCTGGCCAGTGACACGCTCTTCATCTCTCCTAGTCCTCGCCTGACCACAGAGTTTCTGGAAGTCGGCACACTGCAACCAGACCCTACAGCCGTACCTGGCGATGATGTGGTCATCCGTTTTACCATAGAGAATACCAGCGCCACCGATGCACTGACTGATATCGCCTTTATGGATGAAGTGACCACATTTCTGTCATTTCCTCCGTCAGTCACATTACCCCCTGTACCCAATCCCCCTTGTGGTCCAGGATCATCAATGGGGTCAACAGTACTAAATGGAGATCGTTACCTCCTCTCCCTGACAGGCGGCAATCTTGGTGCGGGATCAACCTGCACCTTCGATGTCACTGCAACCTTACCTACAGATCTTGCTACCAACACCTATGTCAATACCACACAGGAGATTACCGGCACGATCAATGGCAATACAGTCACAGGGCTACCCGCCACCGATACTCTGAGCGTAATTGCAGCACCCCGCTTGGTGAAAGAGTTTACCGACGATCCCGTACTGCCCGGCGGTACCGTCAATCTTCAGTTCACTCTTACCCATCACACAAACGCACCGGGCGATGCTACCAACGTCACTTTTACCGACGATCTTGCCTCGACCCTGGCGGGACTAACCGGTACAGGTTTACCGCTTACTGACCTATGCGGCCCAGGTAATGGAGAACTCACCGGTTCAGCAGGCGATACATTACTCACCTTCTCAAGCGCCACTCTCACCCCAGGACAGGTGTGCAGTTTTTCTGTTCCCCTTCAAGTACCTGCCGGTGCGGCGCTGGGAGATCACACCAACACGACATCAGACGTTACTGCTGTTGTACTGGGTAAAGCAACCAATGCCATCCCTGCTACCGCCGACCTGGCAGTGACTAGTATTAATTTCTCGAAAGAGTTTATTGATAACCCTGTGATACCTGGTGGTACCCCTACTTTGAGGTTTACTATCGATAATATAGGGACAATGGACGCCACCGGTATATTTTTTACCGACAGCCTGAGCACCACATTGTCAGGGTTGGTGGCTACAGCTCTACCATCGACCCCATGTGGGAGTGGGAGTAGCTTATCGGGAACAACCTTTCTCACCTTCGCAGGCGGTAACGTGAATGCCGGCGCCTCCTGCACCTTCGATGTCACGGTACAGGTTCCCGGCGGCGCTGCAGATGGCAGTTATAATAATGTCACCAGTAGTCTTACAGCGACTATAGGGGGTAACATGGCTGCTCTAGACCCCGCTACAGACCAACTGGTCGTAGACTCCAGCCGTCTGGAACTGACCAAAGAGTTTATCGACGATCCGGTAGGCCCGGGTGACAGTGTTACCCTGCGTTTCAACCTGACCAACCTGGACACCTCCCAGGCCGCATCAAACATCGCATTCACCGATGATCTGGATGCCGCACTGACCGGTCTGGCTGCAACAGGTCTGCCTGCCTCTGTCTGTGGCGGTGGCACCCTCTCTGGTACTGACACGGTCACCTTAAGCGGCGCCTCATTAGCCGCCGGTGCATCCTGCCAGTTCGACGTCACTCTCTCAGTACCTCCCGGCGCCTCCGCCGGCAGTGTTGTGACCAACACCACCTCTGGTGTAACGGGCACTATCGGGGGGGGAGCGGTGACCGGTACCCCTGCCAGTGATGATCTATTCATCGATGCAGTTGTTTTCACTAAGGCATTTAGTGGCCCAACCACGGCTTCGGGCACCTCAGTACTGAGTTTCACGATTCAGAACAGAAGTGCGGTTACCCCTATCTCCGACCTCGCCTTTTCAGATGATTTAAGTAGTGTGGTCACTGGACTCACCGCGAGCAGTCTACCGGGCAACCCTTGTGGGGCGGGCTCTTCGCTCACGGGCAGCTCTTTCCTCACCTTAACGGGCGGCAATCTCCCTGCGGGCGGTAGCTGTACCTTTGATATCAACCTATCGGTTCCGGTATCAGCAACAGCCGGTAGCTTTACCAACACAACCAGCCCTCTAACCCAGCTTGGGCTTACGCTAGCACAACCGGCCAGCGCCACATTAACAATCGAGCCACCCCCCGCATTTGCAAAAAGTTTTGCACCAACCTCTGTTGGCTTGGGCCTGCCCAGCAGGCTGAGTTTCACCATCGACAACAGCGCCTCAGCCCTGGCTGCAAACAGCCTTGCCTTTACCGATAATTTACCGGCGGGGCTGGTTATCGCCGCACCGGCAAACAGCAGCAATAGCTGTGGAGGCACATTAACGGCCACAGCAGGCAGTGGCAGTTTGAGCCTTAGCGGTGGTAGTGTGGCAGCAGGCAGCAATTGCCTCATCCAGGTGGATGTGATCGGTACAGCCGCCGGCGCCATGCTAAATACCTCAGGCACCCTGAGCTCCTCCTCAGGCCTCAGTGGAACCGCCAGTGCTACCTTGACGGTCAATCCGCAACCCGGTTTTACCAAGAGCTTTGCACCTAATCCGGTTACCGTAGGTCAGGTCAGTACACTTATCTTCACGATCGACAACACCGGAAGTAGTAGCGCGGCCAGCTCCTTGAACTTTACCGATAACCTGCCTAACGGGTTAAGGGTGGCAACACCTGCGAACGCGACAACTACCTGTACAGGCGGTACTCTAACAGCCGTATCAGCAACTGATCTGATCAGCTATAGCGGCGGCAGTGTGGCAGCAGGTACAGCCTGTACACTCTCCGTCGATGTCATCAACAACTCCAGTGGTTCATACGTCAATACCACCGGTAACCTCACCTCTTCACTAGGAAGCAGTGGCACCGCCACCGATATCTTGGCCGTGGACCCGACTCTGACGGTCACCGCCACTGGAAGCGGTAGTGGTTCAGTCTCTGGAACAGGCATCAACTGTACAGTGACAGCAGGTGTAGCCTCTGGTGACTGCTCTGAGTCTCCATCCGGCAGCACTCTTTTTAACTTGACCGCTACACCAGCAGCAGGGCTTGAGGTGAAAGCCTGGAGCGGCTGTGACTCAATCTCTGGTACTGCTGGAGAGCAGTGCAGCCTCACGCTGATTGGCGATCAGACAGTAACAATCGAGTTCAGTGCAAGTGATAATGACGGTGTCAGTGCACAGACCGAAGACCAGGTTCCCAACCCCAATGGGGGCAATGGTGACGGCAATGGCGACGGCACTGCCGACTCCGAACAGAGAGAGGTCACATCGTTACTGAGCAGTGTTGGTTCGCATTGGGTGACCATTGCGAACGAGACCGGTGGATTCCAGCAGGCGAATGTTCAATCACTGCCGGTACCGGGCGACGTGCCCGCCGATCTGCAATTCCCTGCGGGTGTGCTTTCATTCGAGATCACCGGCATGCCAGTTGGCGGAACGGTTGAGATGAGCGTTTATGTACCGTCCAATCTTGGTGCCACCAGTTACTATAAACGCAACAGTTCCGGTGAGTGGATCAATGTCACTAAACAGGTCACCACTGTTGGGGACAAAGTCCGTATCACATTCGACCTGACCGACGGTGACGAATTCGATGGCGACGGTATAGCCAACGGCACTATTCAAGACCCCGGGGCGCCGGCAGCCAGAGCAGGCTCAGCGACACCTATCCCCACACTCAATCAATGGGGACTCCTGGGCTTAACGCTACTGTTCGGCCTACTGCTGATGTCACAGCGTTACCGGCAATATCGATAAGAGCAGTCTGCAAATGGGGGTCGGCCGCACTCGGCCGGCTCCCTCTCCACACACCTAACTATCTATCACTGCATCAGTTTTACAGTAAAACCCACCCCTTTCAAGCGGGTTTTACCTCCTTATTCAGCCGCCCTAAATCGCTTAACTTTCCACTATCCAAAGCCGAGATAGCAATCCATTTCGGTCGAGCAGGCCCACTACTGGGCAACGTGCAGCACTATTAGTTGTTGGGCCTGTTAACACGTTTTTGATTGTCATTGTTGAGCCAAAAAATATTAATCAGGGCGCAGAGAACAGTTTGATCGCTCCAGGATAAGCGACAAGCAACATCAAGTGGTGCTGTTGTTAGACACCCTCTCTAACTAAATATATGGGAACCATGCCATTGGCAGTGACGATCAAATCAACGTTAACAGGCTCCGGGTCGGTAGCGTCACACAATAGCACTCCAGGCTGTACCGAGGAGAGCGGGAGACACTGTTATGACATTATTAAAACTATTCGGCGCAGCACTTGTAATTACAGTTACACCGTTGAATCCCTCTTTTGCAACCAGCATTACCGAGAGCGACTCAACACAACCAAGGAATGCACAGATGGGTACTAATGACGCGGGGCAGCTTCTCGACCCCATCGAAGATGGCTTTAGAAGCCCTGCCCGTTTTCCCGGTATTGATTACCGGGAGTGGTCAGGAAACATCATGTCCCACGCCATGCGCGACCCCGCTTTTTTCGCAGCATTGAATGTGGCTAATCGCGACTTTATCAACCTGCTGGATCATGTCAGCGCTGGTGGTGAGTACCCGCCATTAACCGAACTCGGAGAGGCCACTATCCCTTCCCTGATCACCAAAGATGAGGTGCATAAACCCGTCGTGGGTGATTTTTGTCTACGCTGCCATTCACCCGTCGGGTGGTTGGAGGGGTTCTCCGAGCCTTCTAGTCCGGATAAGCCTTTCCTGAGGGGGGATTTCTGGGGCGCCAGTATGCTCGAACGCTCACCAGATAGCGCCCAGGCGCCAAACCCACTCTATGGACTGGACTCCGAAGGTCACATGAATGGTATAAGCTGTGATGTCTGCCACCGCATGGTCGATAACACCAAAGTCGCTGGCTCCGACAAAGCGGCAGGTAACGGCGGCCTGTTTGTCATGCGGCAGGAACCTTTCACAGCTAGCGAAAGGAACTCCCCCCGAGTGATGGACCCGTTTCAGAGGGAGCCCGAACTCTGTGGCACTTGCCATGAGGTGACCAACCCCTTCCTAAAGACACTGACCGATCCCGATGGCGACGGCATTCCGGTGGATATTGCTCACCCCATCGAACGCACCTATACCGAGTGGTACTACAGCAGCTTCCGCGATAAAAAGAACGGCCGTTGCCAGGACTGCCATCAGCCCATGCGTTTTGCGGGCGCTCAGACCTGGTTGCTGGCGGAGCTGGAACGGCTATGGGGTCCGATCGATCAGACTTGGTCTGATCTGGGCTACGCGGTGCCCGCATCCCGACAGGCCGCACTCGACGAACGCGTCGCCGACAACAGAAACTTTGTCGACGATAAAGCCGCCCGCCTGACCATTGTGAGCAAACCTAATAGCCTACGCCCCGGGCAGCAAGGCAGCGTGAGATTCCGAATTGAGAATCTGACCGGGCATAAGCTCCCCACCGGTTATGGCGAAGGGCGTCAAATGTGGCTGCAAGTCAGAGTCTGGACCAAAAAAAATGGCACCTTCTTTGAGGATGGCATGGTCGACTCTGAGACCGGCGAGGTGTTGGTCGCGGACCATGCCGATATTTTCGAAATAGAGGCTGTCGCCGAAGGCTACGACAACCTGCTCGATGACAATAATGACGGCTCAGTAACGGGCAGAGAAAACCATTTCCACTTTGCCCTGCTCAATAAAGTGATAAAGGACAACCGTATTCCACCCGCCGGTTATGACAAGGCCGCCTATATGGCAGACGGCGCCTTTATTATCCCGGCCGATACCTATGAAGATGGACAGAACTGGGCCGAGCGGGAATACACTTTTACGGTTCCCAGCAACGCTCGAGGCAATATAAAAGTCGAAGCTAAACTGCTCTATAAAACCTTCAGTAACGAGTACATCGATTTTCTTGCCGAAAAGGATACTGAACCGACCGTGAGTAACGGCGGCCATGCCCGTGACCTGCCCACCACAGGCTCAATGACATCAAACCCCCAGCACTGGGGAGAAGCCCTAAAAGAGCTCTATAAGGTTTCAGGCAACGGCCCTGCGGTGCAGTTTGGCCGGGTCAAAGGGGAGATCCGATTAAAACGTTAATCCTAGTTCCACAGTTTAGGAGTTTATGACTAATGTCATTTTGAATGATTGAGATGCAGCATCATCAAATAGACGGAAGAAGTCACAATCGAATGACTCTTCCAACACCCAAATGAATGATGTTGGGTCAAGAGCACTCATCATGAATTGGTCAGAAGCTCCTATTGTTGAAGGCCCTAGTTTGCCCCGGGTTCTCCGGGGTTTTTTTTGCCAAATCCAGCGCAGTTTGGCGGTTTAAGTAATAACAGAGAGCACCCCGCTTGACGATATTTCCCACCAGTACCACTTCGAACCAGAAGATGGTATGTTCTGCTACAGGCAAATATACCCAACTATCAACAAGTTATAAGCCTATAAATATCTTTGAGAGGTACTCACTATGCAGGCCGGCCCAAGAGAGATCACCACCCCCTTCCGCCCTATCCCTCTGGATGTGCCGGAAGGTATGAAACCCAACGAGTTTTTCAACAGCACCGAAAACCTCAACGACCTGGTCCATAACAATGGCCTGCTCTCAAATCCGGAAAACCTGCTGCTTTACCGCAAAGCACTGGGCCACAGCAACGAATTCGATACCTCAATCATCTACAACACCTCCCAGACCATTCTCAATCCACTGGGGCGCCCTGTACGCCGCACCCAGGTTCCCGATAATGTGAGGCATGTCTGGAATCGGATGAATCAGATCATTATCGCGTACATGCTGGAGCTGTACCCTGATCCGAATGACGCCCTGGTGCTGGCGGGCGAGGCCAGCCTGGACGCCACTTGGCCACTCACCTCACCCGGGGTGCCCAGTATTCGGATGCTGCATAACCACTTCATCATCTTCCCAATGCAGCAGTTGCGTGAAGCCAAATTGGCTGATCTGGATAACCCCAATCTCACCGATGGCGGGCAGCACAGCCTGTTTCAGGCCTACATGCGTGACGTCTATCGGGAGTTTTTCGATAAGGCGCTGGATCTGGAGATACTCAAGCCCATTCATAGCCACGAATCACAATTAACCCTTACCGGCTATCCTCAGGGGCTGCCCTGCTGGGAGATCCAGGGCGGCATCGAAGCGCTGAAGAATATCCGCTTCTGGAAAGAGTACGATCTCATCCTCATGGGCTTTATCGACTTCTACCGCACCTTCTTCTCTCAAGTCTCGAGCCGTAACGCACCGATTCTGCCCGATGCCTACTTTCCAGCCCAGGTAGAGAATGTCCTGCTGTTTAACAACGCCTTTTTAAAGACTGCCAAGAAGGTGCGCGACCAGTGCATTAAAGACCCCGCCTACGCCAACGCTATCCGCTGGCAGCCCGCCTTCAAGCAGCTCATCTACCGCAATGACCAGGGTAAACTGATTGTCACCATCAGCCAGAACTCCATCGGTAACGCCATTACCGAACTGCTCGGCGTGGTGGTCAACCGTACCCCGGATGCTGCCGCCTATGAGTATTCCGAACCGGTACTGATCGAGCGGCTGCGGACGGTTAGACAACGCCTGATCGAGGCTGACCTGGGCGATGGGATTGCCACCGAATACTGGCCGGCCGACTGATGCCGACGGACACATCTGGGAGGCCCTAACGGTTGTTGACCAGCAGCCCACCCCACCTGATTACTATTATGCACGGCCCACCTTGTCCAGACCTCGACTCAACCACCCTAAAAACAGTCAGGTTATGAAGTGCTGAGAATTCCAGCGCCAGGGTTTACAATGTGGCCCATTGAATCCACTCAGACGCTTTTCATGGGGATCGTCTGTTCGACTGTTTAGGAGTATCTCGTGGAAGAAAAACAAGTTGATGTCGCAATCATTGGTTCCGGCAGCGCCGGACTCTACGCTTTGGGGAAGGTAAAGCCCTCCGGCAAAAGCTTCGTATTGATCAACGGTGGCGAACCCGGCACCACCTGTGCCCGGGTCGGTTGTATGCCCTCCAAGGCGCTGATTCAGGCGGCCGAGGATTTTCACCGCAAAGGGATTTTGGGGCGCTATGGGGTAGAAGGTCACAAAGCAATGACCATCGACACCGATGAGACCATGGAGCATGTGCGCGACCTGCGCGACAACTTTGTCGATCGCGTACTCTCCAACAGCACCGACAACATGAGTGATGAGATCTTCATCGAAGGCTACGCCAAGTTTGTCGACCGCAATACCCTGGATGTGGAAGGCAGACGCTTCCGCGCCGACAAAATCATCATTGCCACCGGTTCCCGCCCATTGATTCCCGCCGCCTGGAAAGCTTTCGGCGATCGCATCATCACTACCGATGAGGTGTTTGAGCAGGAGAGCCTACCCGAATCGATGGCGGTCATCGGCCTGGGCGTCATCGGTCTGGAGATTGGCCAATCAATGGCTCGCCTGGGCGTCAAGGTGACCGGTTTCGACATGCTCGACACCATCGGTGGTCTGGACGACCCCGAGATCGCCAAGCTGGCCATTCAGACCCTGGGTAAAGAGTTCCCCATTCATCTGGGCCAGGCGGCAGAGATCACCGAAGAGGGCAACAAGCTGCGTGTCACCGCCGGTGAACACTCAGTGGTTGTGGATAAAGTGTTGGCCAGCCTTGGCCGTATCCCCAACCTGGACAACCTGGATATCGAAAACGCCGATATTCCGCTGGATGAGCGCGGCATCCCCCAGCACGACCGCAACACCATGCAGATCGGCAACACCAATCTCTTCATCGCCGGTGATGTGGATGGCGAGCGCCCCCTACTGCATGAAGCGGGCGATGAGGGCCGCATCGCGGGGCACAACGCCACCAGCGACAGCATTCAGGCGTTCAAACGCAAAGTGCCGCTGGCAATCAACTTCTGCGATCCCAACATCTGCCATGTTGGCGCCCGCTGGTCCGAACTGGATCAGGAGACCACCGCCGTCGGAGAGATCCGTTTCAATCCCGTGGGTCGTGCCATGATCATGGGCAAGAACACTGGTATGCTGCGGGTCTACGCGGACAAACAGACCGGCAAGCTGCTCGGCTCAGAGATGTTCTGCACCAAAGGCGAAAACCTGGCTCATCTGCTGGCCTGGTGTATCCAGCAGGAGCTGACCGTTGGCCAACTGCTGCAGATGCCTTTCTACCACCCCGTGATCGAAGAGGCACTGCAGGCGGCCCTGTATGACCTCTACAGCAAAGTTGAGGCAAACAACGACACACCTATCACAGAGCTGGTTCCACTCAGCTAACTGTTTAGTGATTCTCTCACCTATCTGCAGCCAAGGGATTGCCGATAGGTGAGAGCCTTAATCTGTGGAAGATATTTAGTTCAATTTCTTTAAAATCCCGCGCAATCCATCCAGTGTCCCTCACTATTCTGTAATTCTCAGAGCCCGTTAACACTGATCTGGGCGTTATTGATGCCCGGTAAGCACACGACAGATCATCTGAAAAATAAATCAGAAAGCTTCTTGACCTGTTGTGACACAGAGATCATACCTTCAATACAGACACCGCAAATCTATATCCGACCAATCGGAGACAATCGATGAAAACCGCAAAAGCACTGGTAGTTACCGGCATCATCTCTGTGACTTCTTTGACGACTATCTCAAGCTTTGCAGGAGAGGGACAAGGTGCTGCAGGAGCAGCAATGCCCGGCTCCACAACAATGCCCATGATGATGGGGCGACAAGGCAACATGCCCATGATGCAGGACCAGCCAGGCAGAATGCCTATGATGCAAGGCCAATCAGGCAGCATGCCCATGATGCAGGGCCAATCAGGCAGTATGCCTATGATGCAGGGCCACTCTGGCAGCATGCCCATGATGATGTGGGGGCACTGCCATATGCCTATGATGCATCAGAGGCACGCCATGATGCACCAAAAGCACAAGATGATGCAGCAAAGACAGGCCATGATGCGAAAGCACATGAAGAAGATGGAGACCCACCTGACCAATATCGAAACACTGCTCAGGCAACTGGTTGAATTGCAGAAAAGATAGCGGGTAGTCAGCCGCAGCGCAGGAAAACGGCGGGCGTTATTTCACCGTAGGGATGGTAGAAGATGGAAATATGGGCAGAATGAACAAGATATAAATTGCAGGAGCCTAGGTATGAAAAACGGGATCTAACCTGACGGCACTGCCAAATGATTTCAGAATTTCCTTCAGCTTTCGGCCAGAAGTGGACTTGTTATTAGGTAGGACAGCATGGTGGTTAACGCCATTTAGCAGACTTCGAGTGACTCTAATTGTCTATTATGCGCCAATAACCTGCACAGCCAATTTACGCTCTCTGGGTCCATCCATTTCTAATAACAGTATCGACTGGTAGCGGCCAAGTGCCAGCTCACCAGTATGAACTGCCACCACTTCACTATTTCCTAACATCATTGCAATGAGGTGTGAATGGGCATTCTCAGGCTCGTCGGGAGGGATATTAACTCTAAGATGTAGATCATTGTGTTTGTAAGAGTTGCCTGCTGGTGCAATTCTCAAATAGAAATTCTGGATGTCTTCGAAAAGACGCTCTTCATTTTCATTAACAGAAAGGGCGCACGTGGTATGCAGTGAAGTTACTGTTACCATTCCCTCTAATATGCCTGAGTCTTTGACTACAGAGCATACTTCCTCAGTGACATCGGATACTGCAAATGACTCAGCTGTGGCAACTTCAATTTCTTTGTAATAACTCAACATGTGAACTCTTTAAGCATAAGTGTGTAATAGTTAATCAGCCTTGGCATCCAAAGCCAATTTCAAG
>JAKSCN010000301.1 GCA_022360595.1 Chromatiales bacterium | reverse complement strand
GTGATGGCGGCGGCGGCAACTACGCCACTCGGGTAGAGACCCTATCAGACGCCATCAAAGCCTTCTTCGATGACTTGGCCAGTGTCGGCCTAAAAAATGAAGTGGTATTGATGGTACAGACCGAATTCGGACGGCGCGTCAGGGAAAACGGTAACCGAGGCACCGACCACGGCACTGCATTCCCAATGCTTATCGCCGGTGGCCAGGTAAACGGCGGCAATGTCTACGGTACCTTTCCGGGCATCCGCGATGAAGACCTTTATTCCAATACAGACCTGAGAGCAACCACCGATTACCGCAACGTTGTCGGCGATGTGTTGGTCAACTTCATTGGCAGCCCTTATCTACGGGAGACCTTCCCCGATTTCAATGACTACAGCCCGATGGGTATAGTGCCCACCGCTCCCGTAGAAAACGAGATTTTCAGCAACGACTTTGAAAATAGCTGATACACAAAAGGCCGAAACACTTTCTACCAGTGTTTCGGCCTTAGCTTATTTATCGTGGCTCAATTAATGTCTAATGCGAACATTAGCGCCAGCCAGAATACTCGCACCATCAGTCAATCTAACTGTGGGCGCAAAAACATTCATCGTGGTACCGCTATCTATAGTCGTTCTATAGCCTAGCTGTACACTACTTGAAGCACTACAGTCTGAACTGCCCTGCAGAAAAGTAGCATCAGTCACAACAAGATCAGTTGCTGTCGTACAAACTTTGTTGATTATTCCGATATTATCATGTCGTTGAGAATAAAAAGCATCAAAATCCAAACGCCCTGTCACTGTAGCAGAATTCCCTGCAACACTCCCCAAACGCACACGACCAACCGATAAGACATCATTATCCAACCCTGATATTTGCCTTTCGTGCACACCATCGACATAGAGATTCATGCTGCCATCATTGGCAATACCTGCATACCAGCTCAACTCGATAGAGCGCCAACCTGGACGAACGGCCACACCTTGTTTAGGTGCGGCAACACCCTGATCATCAAACGCTTCTACACTAACTATATTCTGACCATCTACCTGCGAAAGCTGAAGATTAAATACAGGCGACAAATCTGCAGCTCGAGCACTAAATATAACGACACTATCAGCTATGTCCATTTGTAGCGAATCGACATAGAGATAGAAGCGTGCATGATAGGTTTTTACTGCTGGCTCAACCAACCCTGGCGATCCATCTTCCACATACGCCGCATCCGTACCATTGAGATTGGCCATCAGCCCACAGCCACCTGTATAGCGCGCACCTGATGTAGCCGTTAAATTACCCCCCGTATCCTGTACCGTATTCCAGCCATCCAACGAACAGGCGAACGAGAAGGGACTTAAGCTCAATCCAGCCAGAGCCAGGAGGGGAATGACACCGCGACTTATTGTTTTCATAGTTCAGTCCATAGGAATTATAGAGACACATATTTTCACAACATTACCATCACTCTCTTTCCTCGACGTGCTACGGCGCACATTTTAAACACCCGCAGCTAAACAGAGAGCACAAACGTTAGTCAGCTCACAATTTGCTGATCCGTTAACAACCATATATTTTTTGCAGTTTTTGAAGAACATCATTAGCGTTGTCGCTGCCCGCCCGCAAAATAATCTTACGGCCATTGAGCCGGTGTTGAATATGGATCAGCAAATCGCCCTGAGGCAGCTCTCCTACCCCACGCTCAGGCCACTCAAACAGGAGCACAGCATCCCCATTCAACAGATCACGTAATCCCAAATACTCCAGCTCTTCCGGGTCGGCAAGGCGGTAAAGATCAAAATGGTAGTAGTTGTGTCCATCGATTTCATAAGGCTCCATCAAGGTATAAGTTGGACTTTTAACGGCCCCCTGATACCCCAAACCTCGCAAAAAGCCTCTGACCAGGGTCGTTTTTCCCGCCCCAAGATCACCTTCCAGATAGATTACACAACTGGCCGGGCAGATATTTGCCAGTGTCGCGCCAATCTGCTCCTGCTGTTCAGGGCTATCCACCTCAATCTCAAACACCATCTGTCTCCGGATTCACCAATGTTCTAAGCTCTGCGATCAGATCAGATGCCAACATCCCACGCTCGCCCCTCAATGCCGCCTTATCCGCGGCAGCAGCATGCAGACATACTCCCGTCTCCGCAGCACTCTCCAAATCAAAACCTTGAGCAATTAATGCGGCGATAATCCCGGTCAGCACATCCCCCATACCACCCGATGCCATACCAGGATTCCCCTGACTGCAGAGTCCCACGGGACGCTGTCCTGGGCCTTTGATCAAAGTGCCCGCACCTTTCAGGACACAAACTCCCGAGAATTGAGACTGAATAGCCGTAATCGCACTAAAACGATCCTGCTGCACCTCAGCCGTAGAACAATCCAACAAGCGCGCCGCTTCACCAGGGTGGGGAGTCAACACCCAATTATCCTGGCGTATGGGGTTATTGCAAAGAAGATTCAAGGCATCGGCATCGACAACCAAGGGTAAACTCGACTCTAATGCTACCGCCAACATCTGCCGAGACCAATCGCTCTGCCCCAAACCTGGGCCAATAGCAATGGCCGAAAACGGAGCCAGCAATTCCCTCAGAGCCACCGCTGACTCAACACCACGACACATCAGTTCAGGGCGAGTAGCACCCATTAATATTGCATGTTCTGAACGTGTCGCCACTGTCACCAGCCCTGCCCCTGTGCGTAACGCAGCTTCACCGGCCAGGCGTATAGCCCCTGCATAACCGTAGTCCCCACCGATCAGAAGCAGATGGCCAAAGTGACCTTTGTGGGCAATACGCGAGCGCGGTTGAAGCTGCTCCTTCAGCTTCGACCAGTCAAGACGACGAGCAGCCAAAATCTGACTCGCATAAATAGCAGCCGGTGTTTCCAATGCATCGAATTTCACATCACCACAATATTCAGGCGCATCTCCGGTAAATAGTCCCTGCTTCAGACCGATAAAGGTAATCGTCGCAGCCGCTTTGACGGCAGCACCCATTACCCGGCCAGTGTCCGAGTGGATTCCAGACGGGATATCCAGTGCTAACACAGGGGCAGGATGCTGATTGGCGGCATTCAGCGCATCCCCCCAAGCACCTGCCACTTCACGTTCCAGCCCTGTCCCCAGTACACCATCAATAATCAGATCGGTCTTATGAGGTATCCCCTGGTAAGGGTGAACGACACCGCCCGCGGCACGGTAAGCCTCTGCACAAGAGCGCGCATCACCCTGAATCCGCCCTTCATCGCCGAGCTGCAGAACGCGCACGGAAAGCCCCTGCTCCAGGGCCAGCCTGGCCACAACATAGCCATCCCCACCGTTATTACCTGTACCGCAGAGCACAGTGATATCCCGCACCGCCGGCCAACGTGCTAGCAGCAGCTTAAAAGCCACAGCGCCGGCCCGTTCCATCAAGGTGAGGCCGGAAATACCAAATTGCTCTATGGCCGTGCGATCCAACGCCCGCACCTGCTCTGCCCGATAGAGAGCGTGCGGCAGTTTATCTGTCTGCAGTATATTGATGCTCATAGCGCTGTTTTCCCGATGGCCATCAAACTATTGTAACGACTAGCCAGCCACGCGGTAAGCTCGGAGACACACTATGTTGACCCCAGATCAGCCGGGAGAATTGGTACCACCACCAGCCAGCAGGTATATTAACGGCATGCAGATCATCAACACCCCTTCAGAACCGCATTTGGTGAATTTTGAACAGCTAACCCAACAAATCAAGACCTGGGGAGAAACCCTCGGCTTTCAGCAGATCGGCATCGCGGATACTCAGCTTGAGATCGCCGAACAACGTTTCGACCGCTGGTTGGCACAGGGTTTTCACGGCGAGATGGAATATATGTCCCGCCACGGAAAAAAACGCTCACGTCCTGAACTGCTGGTACCCGGCACCTTACGGGTAATCTCAGTCCGTATGGATTATCTCCCTGCCAATGACGATCCCTGGCAAGTGCTGGGCAATGACCAGCTCGGTTACATCTCGCGGTACGCACTTGGACGGGACTATCACAAAATGATGCGTAACCGCCTGCAGAAGCTGGCCAAACAGATCGAAACAGCCGTAGGCACTTTCGGCTATCGGGTG
>JAKSCN010000073.1 GCA_022360595.1 Chromatiales bacterium | reverse complement strand
AGGCGGTGATCCTGGAAAATCATGCCGACATCGCGTCGGTGATAGGGGATTTCGCTGTTTTTCAGCCGAGTGAGGTTGCGCCCGGCAACCCGTACCTGCCCCCGGGTGCTGCGCTCCAGCAGTCCGATCAGCTTCAGCAGGGTACTCTTTCCGGCGCCGGAGTGACCGGTGAGAAAGACCATCTCTCCTGGCTCGATTTCGAAGCTGACACTGCTCAGTCCCTCGTGGCCCTCCGGATAACGTTTGGTGACGTTGTCGAAATGGATCATGCTGCTGATTAGTTCTTATTTGCTCGGTATTAATTACTGGATTGCGTCGGTTTCAAACAGGGCATCGACAAACTCTTTCGGATCAAAATGGCGTAGATCCTCAATCGCCTCGCCAACGCCGATAAAACGGATCGGCACCTCAAGTTTCTCTGATATGGCGAAGACGATACCACCTTTGGCGGTGCCGTCCAGTTTGGTCAGTGTGATGCCTGTCAGCGGAATACTCTGGTCGAACTGCTGAGCTTGGTTCAGGGCGTTCTGCCCGGTAGTGGCGTCGACTACCAACATCACCTCATGGGGTGCTTCAGGGTCGATCTTCTTCATCACCCGAGCGATCTTCGCCAACTCTTCCATCAAATTGCTTTTAGTGTGCAGACGACCGGCGGTGTCGGCAATCAGGACATCGATATTACGTGCAGTGGCTGCCTCCAGGGCGTCATAGATCACGGAGGCGGAGTCGGCGCCGGTATGCTGGGCGATGACGGGAATTTTATTCCTTTCTCCCCAGGTTTGAAGTTGTTCGACAGCCGCGGCGCGGAAAGTGTCGCCAGCGGCCAGCATGACGCTCTGTCCCTCGTCTTGCAGGCGTTTGGCCAGCTTGCCAATAGTGGTGGTTTTGCCTGCGCCGTTGATGCCGACCATCAAAATTACCTGAGGACGGCTATTCTCGGCCTGTTTTACCGGTTTTTCTCCGCGCTGCAGAATCTCCAACAGGCGTTCCTTGAGAATACGGGTGAGGGCCTGAGGATCTGACAACTCCTTGCGTTTTACCCGGTCGGTCAGTTCATCGATGATGGCAGTGGTGGCATTGACGCCAACATCGGCGGTCAGGAGCAGGGTCTCCAGCTCTTCCAGCAGATCGTCATCGATGCTCTTTTTACCCAGAATCAGATCAGCCAGACCGTCAGTGAGGTTGCTGCGGGTCTTGGCCAGGCGGCTCTTCAGACGGGCAAACAGCCCCTGTTTTGCCTCTGGTTCACTATTTAGTTGCTGCTCAGTAGTCTCTTGGATAGACTCTGGTGCTTTACTATTTTCAGCTTTTTTGCGCTTACCGAATCCGAACATTTGTGCTCTATTCCTGCCTGCTCAGGGGGAACCCTTGCCGATACTTCAATGTCTCTTATGAAACCAGTGCTTGAACTGGAGGGTAAACCTCTGGAAAAATGCTGGCTCAATCAAAGAAAAGAAGTGAATCCTAACATTTTGTGCGGTCTCAACCCAATTTCCGATGGCCGGAGGAACATGCTTATGAGATTAATTCTGTCGTTGATGCTGTTTTTTGTGAGCGCTAGCACCTTTGCGAAAGGTGCAGTGTTTGAGCACATGCTGGATAACGGCATGAAGGTGATCGTAAAAGAGGATCACCGTGCGCCAATCGTGGTCTCCCAGGTTTGGTACAAGGTGGGGGCCTCCTATGAACCGGACGGCATTACCGGCATATCTCATGTCCTTGAACATATGATGTTTAAAGGCACGGCCAAGCATCCACCGGGGGAGTT
>JAKSCN010000166.1 GCA_022360595.1 Chromatiales bacterium | reverse complement strand
TTTGAGAGTGAACTGGTGTTGAATCCAGGTGGTGCCGAATTAGTGGTTCGCCATCTCGGCACCGCCCACACCCCGGGCGATAGCTTCGTCTATCTCCCCAAGCAGAAGATTCTTTTCTCGGGTGATATTGTCTATCTGGAGCGTATGCTCGGCGTTAGCTCCCAGTCCAACAGCAAGAGCTGGCTGGAGGTGCTGGAAACGGTCTCCGCGTTACAGCCCCAGTGGGTGATTCCCGGCCACGGTCACGCAGCCGGGTTTGAAAAGGCGGAACGCGATACCATTAGCTATCTGCGCACCCTGCGGGAAAGGGTGGGCGCCTTCCTGGATGACGGTGGTGTGATGGAGGATATCAGCCAGGTCGACCAGTCGGAGTTCAGCTATCTGCTGGTCTCTGACCAGCTTGGCGGGCGTAACGCCCAACAGGTGTTCCAGGAGATGGAGTTTGAGTAGTGATTGAGTCGTTGGGTTGAGCGGTATGAGTAGTACAAAGCCAGATTATATTTTCGATGTCGACGAGGCCGGTTTTCAGCAGCAGGTGATCGCCGCCTCCCATGAAAAAGTATTGTTGGTCGATTTCTGGGCCGACTGGTGTGCCCCCTGTATCTCGTTGGCGCCGGCCCTGGAGCGGGTGGTGGCCGAATACGAGGGTGATGTCCGCCTGGCCAAAGTGGAGGTGGACGACAACATGAAACTTGCCGGGCACTACAAACTGCGCGGCTTTCCGACCGTGATCATGTTTCATCAGGGAGAAGAGCTGGCGCGCTTCAGCGGCTCCCGGGCGGTGCACTGGTTGCGTGATTGGATCGATGAGCACGCCAGGGAGCTGCTCTATTAGTGTTAACAAGACTTTGAATCTAAAAAACCCTTCACGCTGACGGCAAGCTAACCCAGCGTGAAGGGGCGAAATTGCTGCTTAGCGTTGGTGTTTCGCTAGTCGACTGACTTAATCGTCATTGCCATTATCGTCATCATCATCTTCGTCGTCGTCATCATCCCGTTTTTCTACCGTAATAACGACACGCGCTATGGGATCGCTCCAACGGTGAATGCCGGCATCGAGGTCACTTGGCCCGCCGGTAGGGTCCAGATCGCCGACATTATTGCGATGTACATGCACGGTGTCGTTGACGTCAGGGCCTGCTAAGCCTGTTCCGCCGGTACCGGAGTTGCCGCCCGGATCAGCCGGAATCCCTGGTACGCCTGGTGCACCACTACCGGTAATCAGCTCATCATTGGCCTCAGTGCCGGCGTCGTAGCTGCGTAGAAAGACAGTGTGGGTGCCAGAACGTCGAGGAATTCTGAAACTGTCCAGACCAACAAAGCCGTCGTTGGTTGGCAGTAGCATGGCGGTAATTGAAAGACGTGATGTGCGTTTACCGTCCAGTTCCAGCTCTGCGGTGGCACTCGCACCCGGTTCCAGAAGGCCCCCTGCCGGGTTGGCGTCAAATACCCCCTCTACCGTTTCAATCTGCTGAACCAGCTCCGAGTTGTCTCCCTCCTCAGCCATGAGCCGCAGTGCGTCAGAGGCCGGTTGACCCAGCTGAAACAGATGGGTGTCGCGGTCATGTGCAGCGACCAGCAGTGGGGTAAAATAGATGGCGTTGGAAATATTGGTGATCTCTACGGTGATCTCTCGTGCTCCTGCTGAGTTGGCCATTAGTAAGCTCACTGAAACAAGCGTAGCTCCAATCAACTTGATCATGGTGATTTCCTCTTGATGGTGTCGGATGTTTACTGCTGTGGGGTGTCCACACTGTTAGTTCATGCCATAAAGGTCACCAAGGGGTCACGATGGTTTCACAAAACGATCACAACGCTGATAAGTGTGAAGTGCTAAGCGGATAAAATGGGAAATGACTACTAAATATTTATGGATGTGCAGGAGCTGGAAAGGGTGGTTGCTCGCTTTCATGTTGCTGTTAAGTTATAGAGGCGCAGCATGGGCGGAAACCTTGATCCAGCCCCAACAAGTTATTGCCGGCCTGTCTACCCAAATGCAGCAGGTTTTGTTGCAACACCAAGAGCAATTGCGACGTGAGCCGGGTGCTGTATTTGGCCTGGTTGAGCAAATTTTGCTGCCACACGTTGATTTCAACCGTTTCTCCCAACTGGCGCTGGGCAAGCATTGGCGTCGGGCTACGGCCGAGCAGCAAAGGGCGTTTGCTCGCTCGTTTCAACGGATGCTGGTGCGCACCTATGCGGCCGCCTTTTTGGAGTACAGGACGTGGCAGATCAAATTCCTGCCTCGGCCAGAAGGTGTGAAAACCGGGTCTGATCTGGTGATCCGCAGCCAGGTTTTGTTTCCAGGCATTAAGCCGGTGGAGGTGTTTTATCGCATGCACCATACGGCGCGGGGTTGGCAGATCTACGATGTAGTTTTAGAGGGTGTTAGTCTTTCCACCAGCTATCGCAGCAGTTTCGACCGGATTGTGCGTCAGCGAGGGCTGGATGGCCTGATCGCCCATCTTGATAAGCACAACCGGGCGCGAGAAGAGGCTCTGGCGAGCAAATAACCCACCGTTGATCGTGTGCAGGCGTCAAGTTTTGTAAGGTCGACAAAAAAATGACTAAAGTGTCTGCTTGCATTGCCGTTAAAACAGATAACAGCGGTCAGTCATTCAAGATACAGATTTCCTCTTGAGGCGCTGTTGCGAGAACTCGAATCTCGCTGTCTACTGATTGGTTTGGTGTAACGCTTTGGCTTAGGCGTTCCAGTCAGTATGTACCTCCTCCGGCGCTAAAATACGGCGCATTGGCCCATTCTCTCCCCAGATGGGCCTTTTTTTTGCCTGAAATTTACTATTATGGCCGCGCGCATCATTGATGCAGTCGCTGCCAGAGCCGCTGGTGTGCCGCCAGGCTTTCTGGTCGCTCAACCCGCAGATGCAGCAACTGCACACCGCTTTGGCTGAGCGCCTGCCGCAGATGCCTGCCGAGTTGCGCGGTGGTGGTGGATTGATAGGCTACACCGAAGCCCTGGGCCAGTGCCGCCAGATCCACCTGTTGTGGGGTGATGAATAGCGCCTCGTGTTCGTCCAGCCGCTGCTGGGGCAGGTGATCGAAAATTCCACCTCCCTGGTTGTCGAGCACCAGAATCACCGCATTCAGTGTCTCGTTGCTGATTGCCAGCGAGCCGATATCGTGCAGCAACGTGAGGTCACCAATCATACCCACAACCGGTCTGTCGCCGCTGCTGGCCATCCCCAGCAGCGTGGCGATATTGCCATCAATCCCT
>JAKSCN010000341.1 GCA_022360595.1 Chromatiales bacterium | reverse complement strand
TGCCGTCCAACGCGTTGCATTCGCGGCTCTATCGCCGCTGGCGAGCACCAGGATACCGCCAATAATCGGCAACCAGATGGTCAGGCTAAGTATGGGCAAGTCTGCAAACATGCGTAGCGTCCTACCTTCTTAGGAAATAACAAACCAAGTGAGTAACAACAACAGCCCGATAATCATCGCCATTGCGTAATGGAACAGGAAGCCGCTCTGGATATTGCGAACCCAGCCAGCGAACCGTCCTATTGAACGGGCTGATCCATTGATAATCACACCATCGATCAGAGCTTTATCACCCACATTCCAAAGTAGTTTACCGATACCGCGACTACCGCCGGCAAACAGGAATTGATACATCTCATCAAAGTAGTACTTCTTGTCCAGCATGCGGTAAACCGGCGCCATAGCACTTCTGATACGGTCGGCCAATTCGGGCTTCCTCATGTAGATGAACCAAGCAACCAGCACACCTGCCAGGGCCAAATAGAGCGCCATTCCCCCAAAGCCGTGAACGAACATCGAGAATGCCCCGTCGACACCTTCACCCAGCCGCGCCAGAGTATCGTGCTCAGGCAACACAAAGATTACACCCTTGAACCAGTCACCAAACAGAATGGGGTCCATGGTAAAAGCGCCAATTAACACCGAGGGGATTGCCAGCAGCACCAGCGGCACCCAGACAACCTTTGGCGATTCATGCAGATGAGCCTTGGCATGCTCATCACGCGGACCTTCTCCGTGGAATACCAGGAAGAACATGCGGAAACTGTACAATGCAGTGATAAAAACACCGATCAGCACAGCAAAGTACGCATAGGATGAGCCCGCAATATCGGAAAAGTGTACCGCTTCGATAATGGCATCTTTCGAGAAGAAACCGGAAAAGCCTGGAAAACCGATCAAGGCCAGTGAGCCCACCAACGATGTCCAGTAGGTGATAGGCATATATTTCTTAACCCCACCCATATTGCGGATATCCTGGTCATGGTGCATGCCGATGATCACGGAACCAGCAGCCAGGAACAGCAGCGCTTTGAAAAAGGCGTGGGTCATCAGATGGAAGATACCAGCGGCATAAGCGGATACACCCAGGGCCACCATCATATAACCGAGCTGTGACAGCGTGGAGTATGCCACCACACGCTTGATATCGTTCTGAACCACACCAATCAGCCCGGTAAAGAAGGCGGTGGTCGCACCGATAACCAGGACAAAGCTGAGCGCCGTCTCGGACAGTTCATAAAGTGGAGACATACGCGCCACCATGAAGATACCGGCGGTTACCATGGTGGCCGCATGGATCAATGCGGAGATCGGCGTCGGGCCTTCCATCGAGTCGGGCAGCCAGACATGCAGCGGTACCTGAGCCGATGTACCCATGGCGCCGACAAACAGCAGAATACAGATCACGCTCATCAGCGACCAACTGCTATCACCCCAGATAGTGATCTGAGTGTCCGCATGACTGGGCGCTGCTGCAAACACTTCCGCATAGTCGATACTATTGAAGTACATGGCGACAGCAGCAATACCCAGGATAAAGCCGAAATCACCGACGCGGTTAACCAGAAACGCTTTCAGGTTCGCAAATATCGCCGTATCGCGTACTGACCAGAAACCGATCAACAGATAAGAGACCAAGCCAACCGCTTCCCAACCGAAGAAGAGCTGCATGAAGTTGTTCGCCATGACCAGCATCAGCATGGAGAAGGTGAACAGTGAAATATAGCTGAAGAAACGCTGGTAGCTATTACGGCCTACCAGGCTCTCTTTTGGCCAGTTGTGATCGTCATCGGCCATATAGCCGATGGTGTAGATATGAACACAGAAAGAGACGAAGGTAACGACACAGATCATCAGCGCCGTCAGTTGGTCAACCAGGAAGCCGATTTCCATGCGGATGCCGTCACTGACCATCCAGGTATAGACCGAGCCGTTATAGACTTCTGCCTTACCCGTTATGAACTGATACAGCACATAAAGCGACAGCAACGCCGACAGCCCTACTCCCGAGCTGGTCACCCAGTGTGCGCCGGCGCGCCCAATCTTACCGCCGAAGAAACCGGCAATGATCGCCCCAACCAGGGGCGCCAGCACGATAAGAAGATAGATCTTTTCCATGCTCACCCCTTCAAAGTATCCAGGTCAGCAACATTGATTGTGCGTCGATTACGGAACAGCACCACCAGAATTGCTAAACCGATAGCCGCCTCAGCAGCAGCTACCGTGAGAATAAAGAAGACAAATACCTGCCCTGCGTTATCACCCAGAAAATGCGAAAAGGCGATAAAGTTCATATTCACCGCCAACAGCATCAGCTCGATGCACATCAGCAAGATGATGACATTTTTTCGATTCAGGAAAATGCCCGCCACACTGAGTGAGAACAGAATGGCGCCGAGAATCAGATAGTCCGAGAGTGCAATCATTGAAGCCCCAGTTATTTCTCTGCGTCCATTTTCACCAAGCGAACCCGGTCAGCGCCCTTCTTGACACGCACCTGCTCGGATGGATTCTGATATTTGGTCTCTGGCCGTTTGCGCATGGTCAAACCGATAGCAGCAATAATCGCCACCAGCAGAATCACCGCTGCAATCTCAAACGGATACATATAGACCGTGTAAAGCACCTCACCGAGCTCTTCGGTATTGGCGTAATCTGCGCCATGTCTGGCTGGTGCTGCAAATTTGTCCAGACCAAAGTTACCAGGTCCGACGACAAGGAAAATTTCCAACACCATCACGCCGGCCACCACCAACCCAACGGGCATGTACTTCACAAAACCCGAGCGAATGACAGCGATATCGATATCGAGCATCATCACCACGAAGAGAAATAGCACCATGACCGCACCGACATAGACCAGCACCAGCACAATCGCCAGGAACTCCGCCTCAGCCAACAGCCAAATACCGGCACTGGTAAAGAAGGCCAACACCAGAAACAGTGCTGCATGCACCGGATTTCTGCGCGTAATCACCATGGTGGCGGCAAACACCAACACGGCGGCGAAACAGTAAAAGACGAACTTTTCGAATGTCATCTCTCTTCCAATCTAGACTTAGTGCTGACTTATCACTCAGCGATATTTGGCCTGTGCCGCGATATCCGCAGCGATCTGGGCCTCGTATTTATCACCTACCGCCAGAAGCTTCTCTTTGGTCATGATCGCATCTTCGGGGTTCTCAAAGTGGTACTCATAGATCCGGGTCTCAACGATCGCATCAACCGGACAAGACTCCTGGCAATAACCACAGTAGATACATTTAAACAGGTCAATATCGTAGCGGGTGGTTCTTCTGGAACCATCTTCCCGTGGTTCGGCTTCAATGGTGATTGCCAATGCCGGGCAGACCGCCTCACACAACTTACAGGCGATACAGCGCTCTTCTCCATTGGGATAGCGGCGTTGGGCATGCAGACCACGGAAGCGTGGCGAAATCGGCGCCTTCTCTTCCGGATACTGAACCGTAAACTTCTTTTTGAACAGGTATCGTCCTGTCACACTCAAGCCCTTTGTGAGCTCAAGCAGGAACAGACTTTTAACGTAATCGCGTATCGCTTTCATCAGTCACTCCTGCCTTAATCGAACCACCAAGGCAATTGATACAGTACGGCCAGCCCGATCACCATGATCCAAACGATCGTGATCGGAATAAATACCTTCCAGCCCAGTCGCATGATTTGGTCATAGCGGTAACGTGGAAAGGTGGCGCGCAACCAGAGGAAAAAGAAACCGAAAATCGCAGTCTTCAAAAACAGCCAGTGCATACCGTCGCCCAGCAGCGGCACACCATCGACCCAACTCGCCGGCAGAGGCGACAACCACCCACCCAGAAACATCAGCGCGGTCAGGGCCGAGATCAGAATCATGTTGGCATACTCACCCAGGAAGAAGACCGCAAACGGCATTCCTGAATATTCAACATGGAAACCGGCAACAATCTCCGACTCACCCTCCGCCACATCGAAAGGCGCGCGATTGGTCTCAGCCACACCGGAGATAAAATAGATAGCGAACAGCGGCAGCAGTGGCAGCCAGAACCAGTTAAACAGACCACCTTCACCCTGTTGGGCGCGCACAATGTCACCCAGATTCAAGCTGCCGGCGGCAACCAGC
>JAKSCN010000443.1 GCA_022360595.1 Chromatiales bacterium | reverse complement strand
CCGCTGTCGCTGACCGAGATGCTGTCATCGTTAGATTGAACTGTCTGAGGGCTGGGGCGTTCGCTGCCGTTATTCGCTCTCTTCTCCTGAGGGCCGCGCTCAGTCTGTTGTGACGATATCTTGTCGCCGGAGATAGGTGTGATCATGGTGTTTCTCCGTATTGCCCGTCAAATAACTGACGTAAATCAAAAAAATATCAATTTACTCAATAATACAGCACATTCTAGGCCAAAACGAAAAAAGATGGATATAAGTCAACTTTAACCCTTCAAAAAACGGTCATATTTGCCGATAACTTTAATGTCCGTGGAGTGGTTTTCTGTTTCACCTTAAGTGGCATTGGGGTTATTTAAATGTTTCGCAATTTCAAAATTACACAACGATTTGTTGTGTCAACCGTGTTGGCAATTCTTCTGGTTACAGCGGTATCTTTCTATTTCACTTATTCGCACATGCGAAATGCATTGTTGGGTGCTGAAAAGAGTGAACTGATGGAGATTTCTGAGGTTGTTAAGACTACTGTCGACGAAGAGGGGCGATTAGCCCAGGCAATGAGCGCAATGGTCGCCAGTATTCCACAAGTTCAGGAGGCGTTTGCAAATAAGGACAGGGCTATGCTCGAGTCCTATTTTCTACCCGGTTTCAAAGGGCTAAAAGAGCAGTATGGTGTTAGGCAGTTTCAGTTCCATGAACCGCCTGCCACCTCATTCCTACGAGTGCATAAGCCAAAGAAATTTGGCGATGATCTCTCCTCCTTCCGAAAAACCGTTGTTGAGACCAACAACAGTAAACAGGGGGTGAAAGGGCTGGAGATCGGTGTCGCTGGTTTAGGGGTGCGTGGCCTCTCTCCCGTTTTCCATGACGGCAAGCATATCGGCTCTGTTGAGTTTGGGATGTCCTTTGGGCAGGCCTTTTTCGATGATTTTTCCTCCAAGCACCATGTCGATCTGGCGCTCTATCTTAATCGTGCCAGCGGGCTGGAAGAGTTCGGCTCCACTTTTAAAGGCATTAAGATGATGCCGGAGGAGCAGCTCAGAAGCGCAATGGGTGAGCCGCAGTTTACCCTGACAGAACTCAGAGAGACGCCTGTAGCGGTTTATGCGACAGTGGTCAAAGACTATTCCGGCCAGCCTATCGGGGTATTGCAGGTGGCTAAGGACCGAAGCGGTTATGTCGCTGAGCTGTCAGACATGCAGCTGCTGATGGTCGGGCTGGGTATCGGTTCGATTCTGTTGATCACCGTGATTCTGACCGCGATCAGCCGCGGCGTGGTTGAGCCTTTGGTCAATACCACCCAGTCGATGGAAGAGATCGCCTCCGGTGAGGGTAACTTGAATGCACGCCTGGATGAGTCCGGCAGTGATGAGGTGGCCCACCTGGCTGCGGCGTTTAACCAGTTTGTCTTTAAGATCAAACATATGGTTGAGAACGTTAGCGGCGCGACGGATGAGCTGAATAAAGTGGTTGAGGAGCTCTCCTCAGTCTCTCAACACACCGATAACGGCGTTAAGCAGCAGCAGGAACAGGCCACTCTGGTGGCGACAGCAATGACGCAGATGTCAGCAACCGTGCATGAAGTGGCTGAAAATACCACATCTTCCGCATCGGCTGCCGCTGAAGCCGATTCTCAAGCACTCGCGGGGCGTGAAGTGGTCAATACCACAATGTCCGGTATTCAGGTACTGGCCGATGATGTGGGCCGCGCCGTCGATATGATTGAGCGGGTTCAGGATGACAGTGTCAGGATCGGTACCGTGCTCGATGTGATTCGCGGTATCGCTGAACAGACCAATCTGTTGGCGCTGAACGCGGCTATCGAAGCGGCGCGCGCTGGCGAACAGGGGCGCGGCTTCGCCGTGGTTGCCGATGAGGTGAGATCTCTGGCCCAACGCACTCAGCAGTCGACTCAAGAGATTCAGGAGATGATCGAGAGCCTGCAATCGGGTGTTGGCGAGACTGTGTCGGTTATGGAAGAGAGCAAACAGCAGGCCGCGACCAGTGTTGATCAGGCGAAGAAGGCCGAAGTTGCTTTGGAGGCGATTACCCAAGCGGTAAGCACCATCACCGCGATGAGCACCCAGATCGCTACTGCCTCTGAAGAGCAGAGCGCCGTGGCCGAGGATATTAACGCGAGCATTATTAATATCAGTCACTTGGCGGATCAGACTGCGCAAGACTCCTCTAAGAGTTCGGATGCGGGTGAACGGCTCTCCAGTCAGGTTCAGGTGCTGGTTGATCTGGTGAGTCAGTTCAAAGCCGCGTAAACAGGGTTATTGCAGCAGCATCTTTGAGGCATTGTAAGGCGGTGGTACAGGCTAACTGTGCCACCGCAATTTGTCTCCACCACTACACCGTCAAGCTGACTGTGGCTTGAACGGTGTTTTATTTTATCTGTTTGAAAATAATGGATTTTTTTATTTTTGTAATGTGTGGTGAGTAGTTGATCTGGCCAATATGACTATTTTGTTACAGCTTGTCATAAAAGTGTAATAATATAGACATAATATTGAAATATTGCGGTAACAATGACCCGGATCAACAGAAAAAAATCCAAGAGACTTTAGACTAAATCCAAGCGCTTTTACTGGATCTCCAGGTAGAAATCTCGGGTGTGCTCCCCTTATTGATCTAGGGCCTGTTAACACTAATTTGATCACCACTGCCACTGGCCATTTTTTTGGCCAGCAAGGCAGAAGGAGCGCCGTGTAGTGAGTCTACATAAGCGACTGATAACGCCGCTGGGCGAAAAAATGGCCTTGGCCCTGCGGGTTGAGCCTAAAAAAGCACCACTCGGCGTTACTCGTCGCTTATTTGGAACGACCAAACTGCGCTCCTCGTGCCTTGATTGGTGCTT
>JAKSCN010000064.1 GCA_022360595.1 Chromatiales bacterium | reverse complement strand
TGTTGACGATGGCGCAGTTCGGCACTCAGCTCCAGAATCAGATAGCGCTCAGGCAGATCATCCAAACGCATCAGCTCTCGCAGCAACGCCACGGCCAACGCGCCGGAGCCGGCCCCAAACTCCAGAATCCCCGGTTGTTCCAACTGAGTAAACACCTGCTGACACTGCCGCGCCAAACATTGCCCAAACACCGGCGAGATCTCGGGCGAGGTGACAAAATCCCCCTCGGGGCCAAATTTGCGCGAACCACCGCTGTAGTATCCCAACCCGGGTGCATAGAGGACGAGTTGCATGTAGCTATCAAAAGGCAACAATCCGCCTGCCGCCACTATCTCCGCCCGAATCTGCTCAATCAGACGCAGGCTGGCCTCTTGGGCTGCTTGATTCGGCTCTGGCAGGGAGAGCCCCTGACCTCGACTGGGAATACGACTATCGTGTGAATGCATCGGTGGTTATCGGTTTTAAAAATGTCTCGATTCAGTTTAGAGTGTGAGTGTAGCAAGGCTGGAGCAATGACGTGACTGATAGTTCGCCAACCCTCAACAATCCGGTAGCCCTGGTGACAGGCGCAGCCCAACGCATTGGTGCTGAAATTGTCCGTCACCTGCACCGAGCGGGTATGGATATAGCCATTCACTATCGCAACAGTTCAACCAGTGCAGAGGCGCTACGAGATGAACTGGAGGCGCAACGCTCAAACTCCACCCAACTGCTGCAGGCCGATCTACTCGATATGGCCAGCTTACCCAAACTGATCGAACAGGTGGCCACTTGGCGTAACCGACTTGATCTACTGGTCAATAACGCATCCAGCTTCTACCCGACACCAATAGCAGAAGCCGATGAAGCCCAGTGGGACGATCTGATGGGCAGCAACCTCAAGGCCCCCTTCTTCCTTGCCAAAGCGGCCGCACCGCTGCTGCGTGAACAGAACGGCGCCATTATCAACCTGGTTGACATCCACGCCGAGCGTCCACTCAAAGAGCACCCCATCTATGTGATGGCAAAGGCGGGTAACGCGATGATGGTGAAATCGCTGGCGCGTGAATTGGGCCCGGAGATCCGGGTCAATGGTGTCGCGCCCGGAGCGATCTTATGGCCCGGGGAGGGACTTTCAGAGGAGGCCAAGTCGACAATACTCTCACGAACCGCGCTTAAACGGGCGGGAGACCCTCAGGATATTGCCCGCACCGTGCTGTTTCTAGCCCGCGATGCAGGCTACATCACCGGTCAGATCATTGCGGTGGATGGGGGTAGAACGACTCAGCACTGATAGCCTCGGCTAATCGAAGCTGAACTCTACCGGCCAGAGTGGCTGCGTGGCCTGATCAAACGCCGCCCACATTTTAGCGAACTGCTCGCCCGTTACCGGATGGCACTGATCCGGCGCCACTTCGGCAAGCGGACAGAGCACAAAACTATACTTTTCGATCTCATCCCGAGGCAACTCGTAACTCTCACCCTTTTGAACCAGATCGCCGTAAGTGAGCAGATCAATATCCAGGGTTCGAGATGAGAACTTTTCGCTGCCACGCTGGCGGCCAAAATCGGCTTCAATCTGCCTAAACCGCGGCATCAATGCCTCATGAGGCAGCTCACTGTCAAAACCCACTACCAGATTATAAAAAGGTTCACCACTGAACCCCACGGCATCACTCTCATAAACACGAGAGACCACCAGCGGACCAAACTGCTCATCCAGCGCCTTCACGGCGCCGCGGATACTGACATCCCGGTTCTGATTGCTCCCGAGACTAAGCCACACCCTCGGCATATTCAGAAACGCTCACCGCGCTCGATGATCACCCCGACATCCCGTGCCCGACTAACCGCGCCAATCTTATTCAGCGTCAGTCGCACCCAGGGCACATCAAACTCTTCACGCACGATGGCGGCACAACGCTCGGCCAGGGTTTCGACCAACTGAAACTCGCTCTCCTCCACAAAGCTGATCAGACGCTTGGAGACCGCCTTGTAATCAAGGGTATCCTCAATACTATCGCTATCGGCTGCCTTGCGGATATCCGTTCCCATCTCCAGATCAAGTATCACGGTCTGTTTGATCTCCCTCTCCCAGTCGTAGATACCGATGACCGTCTCCAGTTTTAAATCGCGTAAAAAGACAATATCCATAAATCGAGGCCCGTCTGCCTGCTGTAAAAATTCAAGACAGTGTAAAACAGCCGCTTCTGATGGCAAAGCTTCTTGGATACCCGAGCCATCAACACCAATCCGGTTGGCGGCTACGCAGGCCCATCAACGGGGATCAAATTGGTGTTATCAGACCCTAACCTGCTATAAAATCTAACCATTCAAGAGAGCAACTGACAGGTCGCACAGCGGACTTATGACCGACTACCTACTGATTATCGCCGCCTATTTACTCGGCTCTGTCTCCAGTGCCATTATCGTCTGTCGCCTTATGGGGCTCCCTGACCCACGCACGGAGGGCTCCAACAATCCCGGCGCCACCAACGTCCTGCGTATCGGCGGAAAAAAAGCGGCTGCCATTACCCTGCTCGGCGACAGTCTCAAAGGATTCGTTCCAGTACTGATCGCTAACCTGATGGGCGTATCACCACTGATTCTGGCAGGGGTCGCCCTCGCCGCTTTCCTTGGCCACCTCTACCCGCTCTTCTTCGGCTTTAAAGGGGGCAAAGGGGTAGCCACGGCACTAGGCATGCAATTCGGTCTGAGCTGGCAGATCGGTGGCGCCGTAGCCCTGATCTGGCTAATCATGGCCAAAGTAGTGAGAATCTCATCGCTATCGGCCCTGGTCTCCATGGGGCTGGCCCCGCTGATCGTCTACCTCCTCTGGCCCGCCCCGGAGCTAATTATCATGCAGGTGATCGTCACCATAATGCTGTTCTGGCGCCATCGCAGCAACATTCGCAACCTCATATCCGGGGAAGAGGCCACCCTGCGTGATGATGCTGCGGCCAGCGCCAACAAAGGTGATAAGAGCTAACCGATATTGACTGCTGCCAACTCCGTCATCGGCCAGCGCGGTTTGGCGGCAAAACGCAGCGGCTCCTGTTGATCGGCCAATAGCCGTTGGAGCCCAGCGTAGGCGATCATCGCACCGTTATCCGTGCAGAACTCGGGACGCGGGTAGTAGGCCTGCCCACCCTCCTTGGCCAACACCTCCTGGATCCTCTGGCGCAGGCGCTTGTTAGCGCTCACTCCGCCGGCAAGGACCAGAGTTTTGGCCTCAGCTTGCTTAATAGCTCTACGGCACTTGATCACCAGGGTATCCACTACGGCATCCTCGAAGGCGCGGGCGATATCAGTCTGAAGCTGCCGCAGCGCGGCTTCATCATCAACAGCCGCCTTCTCTGACTGCCAGGTATTCAGCGCGAAGGTCTTCAGGCCACTAAAACTGAAATCCAGGCCAGGGCGGTCGGTCATCGGCCTCGGAAAGGTGAAGCGCTCGGGATCACCAGATTCCGCCAGCCTCGCCAGTTCAGGCCCACCCGGATAAGGTAAACCCAACAATTTGGCGGTCTTATCAAAGGCCTCACCTGCCGCGTCATCCACCGATTCACCCAGTAGTGTGTACTCACCCACTCCCTGCACAGCGATCAACTGAGTGTGGCCACCGGAGACTAATAACGCCACAAATGGAAAATTTGGACTACTCTCTTCCAACATGGGGGCTAAGAGATGCCCCTCCATATGGTGAACCCCGACCGCGGGTACTTGCCAGGCCCAAGCCAGGGAACGACCGATCGCTGCGCCAACCAGCAGTGCACCGACCAACCCTGGCCCTGCCGTGTAGGCGACACCATCAATCTGCTGTTTCTCGATACCCGTCTGCTTCAGGAGTTGTTCGATCAATGGTAAGGTTTTACGCACATGGTCACGCGACGCCAGTTCCGGCACCACACCGCCGTATTCGGCGTGGATATCAATTTGACTGTGCACCAGATGCCCCAACAGCCCCTGTTCTGAATCACACAAGGCCACCCCTGTCTCATCGCAGGAGGTCTCAATACCTAAAACCAGCATGTCTTCACCCAAACACTAAGAAAATTTTGCAAAGCGCCTTCACAGGCAGTAGAATTTCCGCCCTTAAACTCTATGAAAAACAGATTTACTGAATTTTTGAGGTAGCAAATGCCTAACGTACGAGTCAAAGAGAACGAACCCTTCGAGGTTGCCCTGCGCCGTTTCAAGCGTGGTTGTGAAAAAGCTGGCATCCTGGCTGATGTTCGTCGTCGTGAATTCTACGAGAAACCGACTGCAGAAAGAAAGCGTAAAGCAGCAGCCGCTGTTAAGCGTCACATGAAGAAGGTTTTCCGTGAAAACCGTCGCTGGGAACGTCAGTACTAAGTTTCCACCGGTAAGGTTGAACTCCAATGCTTAAGCAGCAGATCCAGGACGACATGAAAGCCGCCATGAAGGCGGGCGACAAAGCGCGACTGGCGACCATCCGCCTGGTAATGGCGGCCATCAAGCAGCGCGAAGTCGATGAGCGTATCGAGCTGGATGACCAGCAAGTGCTTTCCGTGCTGGACAAAATGGTCAAACAGCGTCGCGACTCCATCGCTCAGTACGAGCAGGCGGGGCGCGAGGATCTTGCCGCGCAAGAGTCAGCCGAAATCGAAGTACTACAAGCCTATCTGCCGGAAGCCTTGAGCGACGATGAAATCGCCGCGCTGATCGCCGAAGCGGTCACCAGCACGGGTGCCTCGGGCATGGCGGATATGGGCAAGGTGATGGGGCAGCTAAAGCCCAAACTCCAGGGGCGTGCCGACATGGGCGCCGTTAGCGCCCTGGTAAAACAACAGCTCAGCAGCTAGTCGTCGACCAGCCCCGCACCTGAACTAAAGCTTCAGCGCCATCTGGCTCTGGAGCTTTTTTCGCTGACGACACAATCGATATCCGGGGTCTATGGCAGGCAGAATTCCAGCACAATTCATCGACGAGCTGCTAAACCGGGTCGACATTGTTGACCTGATCAATAGCCGCGTGCCGCTGAAAAAGGCCGGCAAAGAGTACCAGGCCTGCTGCCCTTTCCACGACGAAAAGACCCCCTCCTTCACCGTCAGCCGCCAAAAGCAGTTCTACCACTGCTTTGGCTGTGGTGCCCACGGCACAGCCATCGGCTTTCTCATGGAGTACGAGAACGCCGGTTTCATCGACGCCGTTGAAGAGCTGGCCGCCAGCCAGGGGCTCGAAGTTCCCCGCGAAGGGCGCGACCAGCAGGGGCCAGACTACCGTCCACTCTATGAGCTACTGGACAACTCGGCCCGCTTCTACCAATGGCAGCTTCGCAAACACCCCGACTCCGCCCGAGCGGTCAACTATCTGAAAAAGCGCGGTTTAAGCGGTGAGATTGCCGCCGAATACGGCATCGGCTTCGCCCCACGTGGCTGGCGCAACCTCATCGAGCAGTTCGGTAGGAATGCTGAGGAGCTGAAAAAACTCAATACTTGCGGCATGACCTCCAACCGCGATGAAGGCGGTGAACCCTATGATCGCTTCCGCGATCGCATTATGTTCCCGATCCGCAACCATCGCGGCCATACCATCGGTTTTGGCGGGCGCATCCTTGGCGACGGCAAACCCAAGTACCTGAACTCCCCTGAGACACCCATCTTCCACAAAGGCCAGGAGCTATACGGCTTATTCGAAGCGCGCAAATCCCTGCGCAACATCAACCGTCTAATGGTTGTAGAAGGCTATATGGATGTGGTGGCACTTGCGCAATTCAACATCCGCTATGCCGTTGCCACATTGGGCACAGCAACCACCGCCGAACACCTGCAGCACATCTTCCGCACTACCCAAGAGGTGATCTTCTGCTTTGATGGCGACCGCGCCGGGCGCGATGCCGGCTGGAAAGCGTTGGAGACAGCGTTACCTTTAATGAAAGACGGCCGTGAAGCACGCTTTCTGTTTCTACCCGACGACGAAGACCCGGACACCTTAATACGCAAAATCGGCACTGAAGCGTTTGAGGAGAGAATCACCAACGCCACGCCGCTATCCAGCTTCTTATTCACTAAGTTAGAAGAAGAGGTCAATAAGGAGACGCCCGAAGGGCTTGCCCAACTGGCTGAACAAGCTAAACCGCTACTCCAAAAGCTGCCCAACGGCCTGCTACGCAAGATGATGTTTCAAAAACTGGAACAGATCGTCGGGGTCGACCTCACCGAGCCACCGCCTCCAGCTCAGACGCCAAGCAAGCGTAGACCGCCCCCTACTGAGCGCAAATTTCTCGGCACCATGCCACCCATCAGGCGAGCGGTTGCACTACTGCTGACTCACCCCGAATTTGCCCAATTGAGTGATTTACCCAACCATTGGCGCCAACTTTCCTTGCCCGGCATCTCACTTTTAAAGGAATTACTTGAAATACTGCGAATGCAGCCTAATCTTAAGCCAGCCGCACTACTAGAACGGTGGCGCGGACGCGAGGAAGAGAAGCATCTCAAGCGGCTTTCAGCCCAGATGTTTCCCATCCAGCAAGAGGGCTTGGCAACCGAATTTATCGCCACTCTCAAGTCACTTGACATACGGCAAGATGAGTTAGAGATGGAGCAACTCCTAGAGAAAGCGCAGTCTAAAGGGTTAAGCAGCGATGAAAAGCAGCGGTTGAGTGAACTGCTGAGCAAAAAAGCCCACGCACCATCAGCGGGAAGAGCGGTAGATGATGAATAACTAATATGCTATACTTGTTAGTTTGACGCCAGCATTTTTCCCTTTACTCATTTAGGTCGGAAATGAACCAGGAACAGCAGCAATCACAGCTCAAGCAACTGATAGCGAAAGGCAAGGAGCAAGGCTTCCTGACTTATGCGGAAGTCAATGACCACCTACCCGACGGCATCGTAGAACCGGAGCAGATTGAAGACATCATCCGGATGATCAATGACATGGGCATCACCGTCTACGAGAGTGCCCCTGATAGCGATGAGCTGCTGAACGCCGGTGAAAACACGGCGGATGAGATTGC
>JAKSCN010000448.1 GCA_022360595.1 Chromatiales bacterium | reverse complement strand
GATCAGATTTACGTGGATCAACACCCAGATTGACAGCAACATCGACCGATTCAGAGAATTTCACGCTGGATAGATCTTTTAACAGCGCAAAAGCCTCATCCACATTGTAGAGTTTGCCGATTTCGACTTTCTCTTTGATCGCTTTAGCGCGCTTAGATAACTTAGCCATGACTTACACGCCCTCCACTTCAAGACCCATGGAACGCGCAGTACCGGCGATAGTACGCACAGCCGCATCCATGTCTGCTGCTGTCAGATCAGGCATCTTAACCTTGGCGATCTCTTCCAGCTGCTCACGATTAACCTTGCCAACCTTGTTGGTGTTAGGTGTGCCAGACCCTTTAGGAATACCGGCAGCCTTAATCAGCAGTACCGCCGCAGGTGGAGTCTTGGTAACAAACGTGAAGCTTCTGTCAGCGTAGACAGTAATAACAACAGGAATAGGCAGACCCTGTTCAACGCTCTGGGTCTTGGCGTTAAATGCCTTACAGAATTCCATGATGTTAACACCATGCTGACCCAGTGCAGGACCAACTGGCGGACTTGGATTGGCTTGACCAGCCGGAACCTGAAGCTTGATATAAGCTTGGATTTTCTTAGCCACAATTTTCTCCTAGTGGGTACAAGCGCCTCGCGGCTCCCCAAATAAGTAGAAGGGTGAAATCACCCTGCGCAATTCAGCAATTGCCATGTTGCAAGTCGATCAGCTTTTCTCGACCTGCCCAAATTCCAGATCCACAGGTGTTGATCGACCAAAAATCAATACAGACACCTTCAGGCGACTCTTTTCATAGTCGACATCTTCGACAACGCCATTGAAGTCGTTAAACGGCCCATCGATAACACGAACAACCTCGCCCGGTTCGAACAGTATTTTTGGACGTGGTTTTTCAACGCCTTCTTGAACGCGTTGCAGGATGGTATTGGCCTCTTTCTCAGAGATAGGTGCTGGACGGTCGCCTGTACCTCCGATAAACCCCATCACCTTGGGGCAGTCCTTGACCAAGTGCCAAGTCTCGTCGGTCATCTCCATGTTCACCAGCACGTAGCCTGGAAAAAACTTCCGTTCGCTCTTACGCTGCTGACCAGCACGCATCTCTACGACCTCTTCGGTCGGGACTAAAATCTCAGCGAAGAAATCATCCATGCCGAAACGCTTAACACGCTCTTCAAGAGAGCGTTTCACTTGCGCTTCAAAGCCGGAGTAAGCTTGCACTACATACCATCGTTTTGACATAGCCAGCTCCTACCCGGTAACGGTTCGTACAATAGCCATCAGCATCATATCGAACAGCCACAGTACGATTCCCATGATGAGAACCATCGCAAAAACAATCAACGTTGTCTGCAATGTCTCCTGGCGAGACGGCCACACGACCTTCCTGACTTCGGTACGTGAAGCTACGGCAAAATCCCAGACATTTCGCCCAGGTACACTCTGCAACGCAACAAAAATAGCCACACCGGCAATTGCCAGCAGGCTGAGTATCCGCACCCATAATGCCTGTTCTTCCAGGAAGTAGAACACAGCAATGCCGCCCGCCAGCATAATCACTGACAGCAGCAGCTTAACTGTATCCATTGTGGTGCTTTCGACTTCTGCTTTTGCGTTCATCAACCTGCCATAGCATCTGACCACAGATGCTTTTCGAAAATGGCAGGCCAGGAGGGACTCGAACCCCCAACCTGCGGTTTTGGAGACCGCTGCTCTACCAATTGAGCTACTGGCCTAAAACTATTCCAATCTCCAGATGTTAACGAATCGCGGGCCAGTCACTGACTGACCCACAACCCTTTTCTAACATTTCTCTAAGAGACTGTATTATTCAATGATCTTAGCAACTACACCGGCGCCTACAGTACGGCCACCTTCGCGGATCGCAAAACGCAGACCCTCTTCCATCGCGATGGGTGCAATCAACTTCACAGTCATTTTGACGTTATCACCCGGCATAACCATCTCTACG
>JAKSCN010000121.1 GCA_022360595.1 Chromatiales bacterium | reverse complement strand
GCCATGCCGGGCCTGCCGGCGCTGTTGTGGCAACGTATGCCCTTTGTGGTCGCAATAGGCACCCTACTGCTGACACTGCTTGGTTGGCGGCTCTTCTTATACACAGGGCCAAAACTCAACCTGGCCGGACAGACGCGTAGAAACCTGCTGGAGCACATCGATGCCACGGCTGAGTTTGCCTGGCGGGTTGATCGTGGGCAGCGGCTGTTTGAAGAGAACCGCAACGTCATCGAACATGCGTGGCGTCGCCGCCACCCCGTACTCAATGCACTCACTGTCAATAAGCGCTGTGAGTGGATCGGCGACAAGACAGGGTTAACCGCATCGGCCATAGAGCGAACGCTGTATGGCGATGTAGCGAAAGAGCAGGATTTTATTAAGGCGACCGCTGTGCTGCAGCGGTTGACTGTGGGATTGAGACAGAAGCGAGATTTACCATGAGCGGAGAGCAAAGCCAGGTTCAAGTGGAAGAGAAGGTGCTGGACAAAGTAAAACTGCTGGAGCAGGAGATTGGCCGTGCCGTTATTGGCCAGTGCCAAGTGATCCGCGATGTCACCATCGCCTTGCTGGCCGGTGGTCATGTCTTGGTCGAAGGGGTGCCCGGCCTTGGTAAAACACTGCTGGTGCGCAGCCTTGCGGCGGCGGTCGGCGGGGCTTTCAATCGTGTCCAATTTACCCCTGACCTTATGCCCAGCGACATCAGCGGCCACATCATGTTTGACATGAAAAGCGACTCCTTCCGGGTACGCAAAGGCCCTATATTCTGTAACTTTCTACTGGCCGATGAGATCAATCGCGCCCCTGCCAAAACTCAATCAGCTCTGCTGGAGGTGATGCAGGAGCAGCAGGTCACTATTGAAGGCCAATCCTTTGAATTGAAACTACCGTTTCTGGTATTAGCGACTCAGAACCCTATCGAACAGGAGGGCACCTATCCGCTGCCCCAGGCCCAGCTCGACCGTTTTCTGTTGAAAGTTTTTATCGACTACCCCAGCGAAGCCGAAGAGCAACAGATGGTGAAACTGATCACCGGCGACGCAGTGGGTGACAAGCTGGATGTCTCCGAAGTGAAAGAGGTACTGCAACCGGCTGAGATCCAAGGCCTGCAGCGCTACGCCTCTCAGCTTGAAGTTGATGAACAGATTATCGCTTATGCGGTCCGCATTGCCCGTGCCACCCGCGAATGGAGCGGTATCGAAAATGGCAGTGGTCCGCGCGGTAGCTTGGCGCTGCTACGCGCTGCCCGTGCCAACGCGGTACTGGAAGGGCGCCGGTTTGTTACGCCTGACGATGTAAAAAGCGTAGCCCGCCCAGTGCTCAGACACCGCATTAAATTGACTGCTGATCTGGAGATCGAAGGTTATCAGCCTGACGATGTGTTGAACGATATTCTGGAGAACGTGGAGGCCCCACGGGTATGATCCCAACCCGGCGTGCACTGCTGCTGGCTGCTCTGCTCTTTGCCCTGAGCCTGATTACACTCTGGCTGCCCGATCTCGCGCTGCCGCGCAATATTGCCGCTGCGCTGCTACTGGGTGCGTTGCTGACGGATCTGCTCAAGGTGCGACGCGAAACCGTGTGCGAAGTCCAGCGCGATATTCGCGGTAGCATTCCGGTCGGCGTTTGGAGTGAAGTGACACTGTCACTGCGCAATACAATTGCCCGCACACAACAACTGCAGGTACACGACCACCATCCGAGTGACTACACCGTAGAGGGGTTGCCACGGCAGAT
>JAKSCN010000080.1 GCA_022360595.1 Chromatiales bacterium | reverse complement strand
ATGAAGTGATGCGTGTGCATCCCAAAGACAATGAAACTGTCAATGAGTGTTGGATTTCAGACCGCGATCGTTTCAGCTATCTGGGTCTGAGCAGCGAAGACCGGCTGGCGGCCCCTATGGTTAAACGCAAAGGCGAGTGGGTCGAGGTTGATTGGGCTGAAGCTCTGGAAGAGACCGCTAAGGCATTGAAAGCAGCTCAAGCCGAGAGCAGTGCGCTGGTGTCGCCTGGTGCTACTCTGGAAGAGTTGCATCTGTTGAAGCGCTTGATGGAGGGGCTTGGCAGTAACAATATCGATTTCCGTCTGCGCCAGAGAGATTTCCGCGTACCAGCCCCGGCTTTCCCTTGGTTGGGTCAAGCGATAGCTGATCTGGAAAATGTCAATGCGGCGCTGCTGATTGGCTCAAATGTTCGTAAGGAGCAGCCGATTTTAGGGCATCGTTTGCGCAAAGCCGCACTTGAAGATGCGCAGATCAGCTTTATCAATCCTTACGAAATCGATCTCAACTACGCGGCGGATCAGTTGGTTAGCACCCCCGCCGGTATGATCGACGACCTGGCTGCCGTGGCCAAAGCCTTGGGACTCTCCGGTGGTCTGATTGACTCGGCCACTGCCGATGAGAGCCATCAGACGATTGCACAGCAGCTTAAAGACGCGGAAAACGCCACAGTACTGCTGGGCAACATTGCTACGGCCCATCCCGATTATGCGATTCTCTGCGGCTTGGCTGAGAAGATCGCCGAAGCGGCCAACGCCAAGCTGGGCTTCCTGCCTGAAGCAGCTAATAGCGTTGGCGCTCATTTGCTGCTGAATGGCGCCAATAACAACGCTGAAATATTGAATGGCACGCCTAAAGCTGTTGTTCTGCTCGGTGTTGAGCCTGGTAGTGATTTCTGGAATCCAGTCCAGACTCAGCAAGCTCTGACCAAAGCGGACAGCGTTATCGCGCTGACCACCTTTAGAAGCGCCTGTCTGGAGGAGAGTGCAACGGTAATGCTGCCGATGGCGGCCTTTACTGAAACCTCTGGCAGTTATATCAATGCCGAGGGGCGTTGGCAGTCGTTCAGCGGTGTCGTTAAACCGGTTGGTGAAGCGCGCCCCGCTTGGAAGATTCTGCGTGTGCTGGGCAATCTGCTCGATATCAGCGATTTTGACTACGACAGCTCCCAGGAAGTGTTGGCGGAAGTTCAGGCGCAGTGCAGTGAAAAGCAACCCGATAATAAGATGGCGGCTGCCCTGCCTACTGAGCGAAACAGTGATGTCGATGGCGTTCAGCGTATCGGGGATGTGCCGCTCTATGCGATTGATCCGCTGGTACGGCGCTCTAGCGCACTGCAGCAGACTCACGACGCAATCAAGTTGGGTGTCTATATCAACCCTGATGAGGCGCAGCAGGCAGGTTTCAATGAGGGTGATCAGGTTGCCGTCAGTCAAGACGGGCAGCGGGCCACACTTACAGTGTTTATCGATTCAAACATCCCCGATGGGGCTGTGCGCATCCCGGCAGGTGTGGCTGGAAGTGCAGCGTTGGCCGGGCAGTTTGGTCAAGTGACCCTGGAGAAGGCATAAATGATTGATGCATTGATAGGGCTCTGGGAATGGTTGGGTGAGAATTTTGTTGTCGCCCAGATTCTGATCAAAATCGTTGTAATCGTATTACCCTTAATGCTCTGCGTAGCCTACTTTACTTACGCTGAGCGCAAGATCATTGGCTATATGCAGACACGTATCGGTCCCAACCGTGTCGGGCCGAAGGGGTGGCTGCAGCCGATTGCGGATGCTGTGAAACTGATGTTCAAAGAGATCGTCATCCCGACGGCCTCGAACAAAACACTGTTTCTGATTGCACCGCTGTTGACCTTGGGGCCGGCTTTGGCCGCTTGGGCGGTATTCCCGTTTCAGGATGGCTTGGTACTGGCTGATGTCAATGCAGGTCTACTCTATATAATGGCGCTCACCTCGGTCGGTGTCTACGGAGTGATTATTGCCGGTTGGGCATCAAACTCAAAGTACGCTTTCCTCGGCGCCATGCGCTCCGCAGCGCAGATCGTCTCCTATGAGATTGCCATGGGTTTTGCCTTGGTTGGGGTGCTGGTTGCCGCCGGCAGCTTGAATCTGGGTGACATTGTCCGAGCCCAGCAGGGTGAAGGCGGCCTGTTTAACTGGTTCTGGCTGCCGCTGCTGCCGTTGTTTCTCATCTACTTTATCTCCGGCGTGGCTGAGACCAATCGTGCGCCTTTCGATGTGGCGGAAGGTGAGTCGGAGATTGTTGCCGGTTTCCATGTCGAATATTCAGGAATGCCGTTTGCGGTCT
>JAKSCN010000348.1 GCA_022360595.1 Chromatiales bacterium | reverse complement strand
GATAAATTAGTGCCAAGCTCGCTATTGCTTTTTACTTTTAGCGGTACTCGATCTTCTAATTCGGGATGCAGATATTGTTGAAAATCGGGGTGGTCTAATATCATTTTAAACAGCCGCTCTTTGTCGGCTGGTTTCATCCCATTCCTTTGAAAACCACCATTCGGATTACATGCGATCAATGTTAATGCACTGATTAATAGTGCAAAAAGTATCTGGCTAAAAGTTGCCGTCATTCCATTAATGACGATTGATTTCCTTGTCGTATGTTGCATGCTCAAATATCTGATTTTCTTCGTCTGTTCTGCAACCGAAAAAGTGGCTGCTGATTTGTTGATATTAGGGCTGTTCTCTAATTAACAGCGTCTTGTTTTCTTTGCTTATTGGCAGTTCGGTATTTTGAGTGAGTTGATTGGTTAATTGCTCAAACGGCACTGTGAACCCAGCTGATGTTTTGGCAAAGGTAATCATACCCAGCAGCTGTTCTCGCTGCTGTTGGGAGACATTGCCGATCCAGAGCGGTGTACCTTCTGGTTGCAGGCTCACATTGGCCGGCCAGAGTCTCAGTATCTGGCGGCTGTCATCTTCACCCAGCTTTTCCAGTAACAGGCTCTCATGCCGTCCATTGTGAACCTGCGGTAGCACGGGTAGTTGCTGCAGTGGCAACTTGGTGGAGAGTAACCGCAGGGCGTTACCCCAGGTAATTGTTTGGGCCGGTTGCCAGCCAAGTTTTTGCAGTGTTTGACGGAGCGTATCTAGTTCACCAGCGTATTGAATATTGAGAGGGTGATTGCGGTAAGCACGGGTGTCTGCCCGCCAGGTGGGCAGATGATTGCTATTGCCTTCCCACCAGTCGCTACTGTTCAGCTCCACAATCTCTGGTTCGGGAGTGTAGTAGCGCATTCTCTTATCGTGTTGCAGTACGCTGGTGCTGATCATTGCCAGCAGATAGAGACCGACCAGAATGAAGGTCGGGCCGCGCCAACTTGCTTCAGGTACGCTATGGCGTCGATAGGCGATACCCAGTACCGCGACCCAGGCTAATCCAAGAGTGATGCTGCCAAGTACATCGGTTAACCAATGCACGCCAAGATAGAGGCGTGACAGTCCTACACTGAGGACCACCATCCCCGCCAATGTATAAGGCAGCCAGCGCCATTTTAGTGGCAGACTCCAGGCGATTATCACCGAGAGAAAACCATAGAGCACCACCGCCTGCAGGGTGTGGCCACTGGGAAAGGCGTAGCTGTTGTGTGGGTGGTTGAGTATCTCGGGTCGGGGAATCTGCAATCCCATCTTAAGTAGCCAGGGGGCGATGCTGGCGAAGGCGATGGCCGCCAGCCAGTAGAGGGCCGTGCGGCGATGGTTTTCGATTACAAAGAAAATCAGCATACCGACCGCCAGAAGGATCACCGTCTGGGTATCGGTCTGACGGGTGAAAGTCACCATCAGGTGATCGCCCCAGGGGGTGCGCAGGCTCTGTAGTGCAGAGAGTACCGTCTGGTTTAAGCCCAGGATGTCACCTTGAAGTACAGCGCCGGAAATCAGCACAAAAAAGGCGGTAGTGAGTATAAGCAGGGTGGCAAGAATAGAGAGTGCTTTTGCTTCGGGGTGTGCGGGATCAGCCAGTGCTGCGGCTATAGTGCCCAGCTTGGGGTGGAGTTGGCTCCAGTTCAGCAGCCACTGGATAACAGCCGATGAGTGGGGTTGAAGCAGCTGAAAAATACGCTTGATCAGCCAGAGACCGAACCAGATCAGCAGTGCCAATACCACCAGGATCGTTACCAATCGGAAGGCAACCTCGGAGGCCAGCTCCATCGAGGCGCCAAACACCATGCCGGGCAGCAGATAAGCGGGGGCCCAGACCAGTGCCGAGAGTACATTGGCGATGACGAAACGCGTGGCGGGCATACCCATCATACCGGCCACCAGCGGAATCACTGCCCGCACAGGCCCAAAGAACCGTCCAAAGGCGACACTCTTGCCGCCGTATCTTTGGAAGAAGGCGATGCCTCTGTCGAGGCTCTCAGGGTGTTTGTTGAAAGGCCATGACTGACGCAATCGATCCTTGAAATGATGGCCGAGCCAGAAGCTTAGACCGTCTCCCACTACTGCACCGGCAACCGCCCAGCTCACGGCCACCCAGAAGGGAATGGCGCCGGTGGCGATCAGAGCCCCAATGCCGAACATGATCACGACGCCGGGGACGATAAGGCCAACAATGGCGAGGGATTCCGCCATCGCCACCAGAAAAATCACCACGCCGGCCCAGAGTGTATGCTGCGCCACCCAGTCGAGGATGTGATTTAAAATCTCGGTCATCTGTTAGCGTTGTTAACAGGCTCTGAGCGGTGTTGGCTGAGAGGCTCAGTTGTTGTCAGCCGCCTGTTCCCCTTCCCTGAAAACGATGCGGTAGCCACGCCGTGTCTGGGCATCACGAAATTTGGTCAATGCCGCTTCAGCCTCATCCCGGGATTCGTAATAGGTTTTTGTGACCTGCCCACGTTTACCCTGCTGGCCCGATTCGCGCACCAGAGTCCAGCCACCGAGCAGATCTTGCTGCAGATGCAGGTGGTAAAACCGCATCGGGCCTCCTGGATTGTAGGGTGTCTGCATGTAGATGCGCATATGGGGTGGCCAGCTTCTCTCTACTAGTTACTCTATAACTAAATGGTTCTTTAGGCTAAAAAAGTTGTTTAGGGCCTGTTAACACTAATGGGTGCTTTTTTAGGCTCAACCCCTCTTTTCTCAATATTATGAGGGGCCAAGGCCATCTTTTCGCCCAGCGGCATTATCAGTCGCTTATGGATACCTGCTACACCGCGCTCCTTCTGCCTTGTTGGACCAAAAATGGTCTTGGCAGTGGTGATTCAATTAGTGTTAACAGGCCCTAAGGTAACCATTTGGCCGAAAAACTCGTTTTTTTTCAATAGCTATGTGAGATGAGGCACATTGCCGACGGCTGAATCTGAACTTTCCCGCCCTGGGTTGCTCGAACAGAAGTTGCTGCAGTATCGGCTCTTCTCCGGTTATGTTGTAATGAATTAGGCGTGTAAATCCGTGTTAACGACATAACCATTACCCCGGGTAGCTCTTCGTGCTGACAAGGTTTCTTTTTGTATTAATTCTGCTCTTCTCTCTGAGTGATCTGACTGCTGCTCCGGCGGTTGCCAATGTGAAATTGGCAGCAGTGATGACGGAGATCGGCTCAGTCTCTGCGCTAGAGGCCCGACTACGGGAGCTGGAGGCGGTAGAAGAGAAAGATGCGCCGACCACCAAAGCGCTGGAACTCTACCGGGAGGCGCTGACTCTGCGCAAGCAGGTGGAAGAGGATCGCCAGCTTACCGCCGTCTATAAGGCGGCTATCGATGAGGCGCCCCAACGGCAGGCGCGTCTGCAGAAAGATCTTGTTAAGGTTCGCAAGGCAGCCCAGCAACCGTCCAAGATTGATCCCAAGTTATCACTGATCGAATTGGAGCAGCTCACTGACCAGACCGCTGCGGATCTGCAGGTGGCGACCCGCAAAGTCAATCTGTTGGAAGAGGAGCTGCTGAAAGAGCGTGGCCGCCCTGAGCTGAGCGGTTCCGATTTGGCTGAAGCTCGCCGTCTACAGGAGGAGCTGGAGGCGCGAGAGAAGGCGGGTGTAGTTGCCGAGGGCATTGAGGAGCAGGCCTGGCTGGCTAATCTGCAGGTTGCTCAGATGGCGGTAACGAGCCGTATCAGCAGGTTGGAGATGGAGCGGCTCAGCTATCCACCGCGCTTGGAGCAGATGGCCCTGCGTGTGGAGTATGAGCGCGAGCTGATGGAGCAGGTCGAAGTTCGGCTGCAGGCGTTGCAGACGCGGTTACATGAGCAGCGCACCGCAGAGGTGGAGCGGGCGCGCCGGGAGTCGGAGCAGGCCCAGCGAGCCGCACTGGATAAGCATCCGTTGTTGCGTGATGCCGCTGGCCTGAATACTCAGCTTTCGGAGCAGCTCGTCAAGGTTAGCGCTGAGGGTGAAACGCTACAGCGTGCGCGCGGCAGTGTCAGCTCTCAGTTGAAATTGGTGCAGCACAACCTGGAGCGGGTGCAGCAGCAGCTTGACATTGTGGGAGTGGACCAGAAGCTGGGGCAGGTGTTGCGTAAACAGCGCCAGGAGTTGCCTGATCTGCAGCGTATTGAGAATCAGATCGTCTCCCGCCAGCAGGTTATTTCCGAGGCTCGACTGGCCCAGTTTCAGATCGAAGAGCAGTATCTGCAGCTACTGGGTGAGGAGTCGGAGGTGACTGAACTGGTTGCTATTCTGCCCGATATGAGCGACCAGGATCGCCAAGTGTTGGCAGATGAGTTAAGTGCGCTGTTGGTTGATCGCCGCACCTTGCTGGACGCCTTGAAAGCGGTCTACTCCCGCTATGAATCTGAACTCAGCGAGATTATTCTGGATAATCGCCAGTTGAGCGATAAAGTGGGGCAGTATGGTGAGCTGCTGGATCGCCATCTGGTCTGGACTCCCAGTACCGGCCGTATGGGGCCGTCGGTGGTTAAGGAGGCGCTACAGTCGGTTGTCTGGCTGCTCTCTCCTGAGAACTGGCAGCACATCGCAGAGGGCGTGATGGGGGGAACCCCGCGTTACTTCGTCGGGGTGTTGCTGCTCAGCCTGTTGATGGTGGTGTTGCTTAAGTCCCGTAAGAGAATGCTCGACAGTCTGGAGCAGATCTCCAGCAACATTGGTAATGTGCGCCGAGACAGCTTTTGGCTCACCATAAAAGCCACGTTGTTCACGTTACTGCTGGCGCTGCCATGGGTGCTGCTGGTCTCTGTGTTTTTACTGCTGCTGGTGGGGAGTGATCCCGGAGCCTTTGTCGATGCAGTCACCATTGGTGTGCGCCGTATTGCACTGCTGTTTCTGTTGGTGCAACTGATCAACTACCTGTTTATTAACCACGGCCTGGCCGAGGCCCACTTTCGTTGGAACCTGCAGACCATCGACATCGTGCGGCGTAACCTCAAATGGTTGGTGCCGCTGTTGATGCCGTTCGTCTTTATTGTCGGTATGACCGAGCTGCAGGTGAGTGATCTCTATAAAAACAGTCTGGGGCGTTTGGCGTTTCTAATCAGCGTGTTGTTGCTCGGGCTGTTTGCCCATCGGGTGCTCAACCCTTGGAGCGGGATTGTCCGTATCGATCATGGCAGGGCGGTGCGATTGCAACTGCTCTGGTACCCCCTGAGCATGGTGATCTATCTGGTGCTGTTCGGTCTCGCCTTTGAAGGTTACTACTACAGTGCGTTGACGCTGGAGCGGCTGCTGTTCTGGTCGTTGGTGATCGGCAGTGGGGTGTTCCTGCTCTATAACCTGTCGATTCGTTGGTTGTGGGTCAACAATCGCCGGCTGGCCTTCTCCCAGGCATTGGCCCGGCGTCAGGCGGCGCTGGACGCACGTGCCGCCAAAGAGGAGATGGGAGAGACACCGACTGGTGAAGTGATCCCCGATGTGAGTGAGCTGGAACAGATGAATCTGGCTGCTATCAGTGAGCAGACCTGGCGGGTGTTGCGTATTACGGCGCTTTTGTCAGCGGTGATCGGCCTTGGGCTGCTCTGGTCCCAACTACTGCCGGCGTTGACCAAGCTGGATGATGTCGTGCTCTGGGAATACCTCCAGGAAGGTGGACAGGCGGTGCCGGTCTCCCTCTGGGACGCGGTGGCGGCAATCCTGGTCTTTGCCCTGACCTTTGTGGCGGGTCGTAACCTGCCCGGTCTGCTGGAGTTCACCTTGTTGCAGCCGTTGTCGGTAACTGCCGGTAACCGTTACGCCATCTCCATGATCAGCAGCTATCTCATCTATGCGGCGGGGTTTGTGGTCTTCTTCAGCATGATAGGCCTGAGCTGGGGCGATGTGCAGTGGCTGGTGGCGGCCATGGGGGTTGGTCTTGGCTTCGGTCTGAAAGAAGTTTTTTCGAACTTCTTCTCTGGCCTGGTGCTGCTGTTCGAGCGCCCCCTGCGGGTGGGTGATACCGTAACCGTGGGAGATATCAGCGGCACTGTGTCGAGAATCAGGATGCGTGCCACCACCATTACCGATTGGGACAATAAAGAGCTGGTGGTGCCGAATGTGAAATTTTTGACCGACCCTCTGGTGAACTGGACTCTGACCGATACGGTAACGCGTTTGCGGATAAAAGTGGGCATCGCCTACGGCTCGGATACCGACCGTGCCTATCAAATTATCAAAGAGACGGTGGAGGCGCATCCAGATACCTTGCATGAACCGCCGCCGGCTGTGCTCTTTCTTGGGTTTGGCGACAGCGCTCTGGAGTATACAGTGTTCGCCTTTGTCAATGACCGTGCCAAGCGCCTGCCCGTGCTGCATGATCTGCACATGAGTTTGAACAAGGCGCTGCAGGCGGCCGGTATTGGTATTCCTTTCCCCCAGCGGGAGTTGCACCTGCGCAGTGTGGACGGCGATTTGATGGGGCAGCTTTCACCGAAATAGGCTGTTTGAAACTGCAGTTTAATCAGGTGGTTAGCGTGGTTTGATGGGGTATTTAAAATACCCTGATAAGTCAGCTTAATTTGACGAGCCGCGGCCTGCTCTGGTATACATTCACGGTTTTTCGGCCCGGATTGGGTAATTGTGCCGCAAGAGGTGTGGTTTGAGCCGGCTGTTTTGAGTCCCGTAACAGGGAATATGACGCCATCGGGAACGCCCCGACTCTAACCATTTTCAGTCAGCTTTGGCGCCGTGGAAGGGCAGAGTTGATTTTTTGCAGGTGAATTTTTTACAGTCAATTTCAGTAGGTTTGACCATGAACAAGTGGCTTGTTTCAGTTTCAATCGTTTTGGCATTCACAGTAACTGGCGTTCAGGCCGCGGGAGATGCGGATGCAGGCAAAACCAAGTCTGCGACCTGCCTGGCATGTCACGGTCCAGATGGTAATAGCCCCAACCCAATCTGGCCAAAGCTGGCTGGACAGCACCCGTCGTATATCATTAAACAGGTTTCTGACTTCAAAGCGGGCAAGCGTGAAGATCCTCTGATGACTCCAATGGCAGCACCGTTGAACGATCAGGATATTCAGGATCTGGCCGCCTACTTCAGCGGCCAGACCCAATCTGCCGGTACGGCTGCTGCTGATAAGGTTGAGCTGGGTGAGAAGCTCTACCGCGCAGGCAATATGGAGACTGGTGTAGCCGCTTGCATGGCGTGCCATGGTCCAACCGGTATCGGTAATCCCGCCGCCAACTTCCCCCGTATCAGCGGCCAGCATGCTGATTACCTGGTGAAGACGATGAAAGACTTCCGTGATGGCAAGCGCACCAACGACCTCAATAAAATGATGCAAGGTGTCGTTGCCAAAATGACAGACAAAGAGATCGAGGCGGTAGCCCAGTATGTTCAAGGGTTGCGCTAAACGCCGATCAGCTCAGACTTGATGTTGAGTAGACAAAGGGTGACTTCGTGTCACCCTTTGTCGTTTCAGGGGGAACCCTCAAGACAGGCATCTGTCACAATACGGGTAACCGAATAACGCAAGCTGCGATACTGTTATTTGATTCCTAAAAAAACCATGGCCATAGGCCGCAACTCCATGATCGAGGTGGGAGAATGATGAAGCGATTTATCGCCTATACACTAATGATGTTGACGCTGATCTTTGTTGGAGCAGCGCACGCCGAAGCGGAGAAGTTTGAAGAGGAACTTCACTATTTCTCGGTGATTCCCGAGCAGCCAGGTGGTGAGGGTGAGCGTGTCCAGGTGGTAGAGTTTTTCTGGTACGCCTGTCCACACTGCTATGACCTGGAGCCACATCTGAAGAGCTGGCTGAAGAAAAAGCCGGACTATGTGGACTATGTTGCCATTCCCGCCATGTTCAATCGTGAAAATGTGATCATGCACGCCAAGACATACTACGCCCTGAATCTGATGGGCCTGGTCGATCCGCTGCATGAGAAACTGTTTGATGCCGTGCACCGGGATCGTATTCGCCTGAATACCCCGGATGAGATGGAGGCCTTCCTGGAAAAAGAGGGGGTCGATATCGAGGCCTACCGTAAAGCGATGAAGTCTTTCGCGGTTCAGACTCAGGCGCGTCGTGCCGCTGTTTTAGCCGACCGTTTTGATATTCGCGGTGTGCCTGCTATCGTAGTGGATGGAAAGTATCGAACCGGTGGCATGGATGGCCCCACCATGATGGAGGTAACCGACTTCCTGATCGACAAGGTTCGCAAGGAGAAGGGTTACGCCAACTAACTAAATCTGCGGGAGCCTCTGATCAATTCACGGCATGATTGGAGGCTTCACGAAAAAGGGGTATCGTGCTGAACCGTGCCTATTCCAATCGGCTGAGGTTACTGAGTTACAACATCCAGACTGGGTTGGAAACCCAGCATTATGGTCAGTATTTGACCCATAGCTGGAAGCACGTACTCCCTCACCGCGCGCGGTTACGCAACCTCAACCGCATCGCCACACTGCTGGGCCAGTATGACATTGTCGGTCTGCAAGAGGTCGACTCCGGCAGTCTGCGTAGCGGCTTTGTTGACCAGACAGAGTATCTCGCCCACCGAGCTGGTTTCCCTCACTGGCACAAACAGGTCAATCGCCGCATCGGCAGTATTGCCCAGCACAGCAACGGGGTTCTGAGCCGTTTGAAACCCTCTGACGTGGCGGAGTACCGGCTGCCAGGGCTACCGGGGCGCGGGGTCATCGTCTGCCAATATGGTGGAGATCAGGGACTCACGGTCTGTATCATGCATCTGGCGTTGGGGCGGCGGGCGCGTCTGCGGCAGATCGACTTTGTGAGTCGGTTGGTAAAATCGAAATCCCATATAGTATTAATGGGTGATCTCAACTGTAGTTGTGAGTCGCGAGAGATGCGATACTTGATGGAGAGCGTCGGACTGCAGGAGTTTTCCTGCGAGAAGAGTACCTTTCCAAGTTGGCGGCCAATGCGTAGAATCGACCATATCCTGGTGTCGGATTCGCTGTGCATTGAGAATGCCCAGGTATTGGACTACTCTTTTTCAGATCATTTACCGATTAGCATCGATATACTAATACCAGAACACCTAAAACTGGCAGGCTAAATGACAGATGGCAGCCACGATGGTGATAGATGGCAGGATCGCTATCACACATTGATTGAACAACAACAAGCAGAACGCAAAGCCTGTCGAGTCACCGAGAAGGTATTGTGTCGCACCATCATTCGCTTGACCCTGGCGGCAAGCGGTCTTGATCCCGTACTTGACCCCCATTTAGAGCGTCTGCGCGACGCGATGCGAAAAGGGGTTAAGCCCTCACAACTGAAACAGATTGAGTCTCTCTCCGATGCCATTCTGCACCCCCAGCGTGTAGAGGCCGACACCCCGTTTGTGCGGTTGCTCTCCCGTATCGACCAGAAATCTGAAAATAGCCGCGAGCTAAAGCAGTTGGCCGGTGTGATGTTGGCGTCGCCCGAAGAGGTGACCGATCAGCACATTGATCAGCTCTTGGCGCTGTTGAACAACAATCAGAATAGCGGCGGCTTTTTAGAACGCCTGTTCGCGGGACGTGGATCATCCCACAGTAGCGTCCATGAACCGAATCAGACGCTGCTGCGGCTGTTGCACGAACTCAATTGGCCAGAGCAGTTCAGCAAGGACATCGAGCGCTTTCAGGGAAAATTGACGGACAGTGATCAGGCCGATGTCTGGGCCGATGTGTTGACCGAACTGGCCCAATTGCTCTCTTCAACATTGCAGAGTATTCAGCAGGATGTGCTGGAAGCTGGAGAGTTTTTGGTTGATCTGACCGACCGGCTGAAAGAGATCAACGATTACCTTGAAGAGAGTGGCGCGAGCCGTAAGGAAACATTGGAAGACGCCCGATTCTTCGACCAGCAGTTTAAAGATGATATCGGTGCAATTCAGCACGCCGTGGACAACTCGCTAACCCTTCAAGAGCTGCGAGTTGATCTGAACGGACGCCTCGACCAGTTACAGAGGCATATCGCGTCACATGTCGCGCATGAGCTCTCCTACCACCAACAAGCGGAAGTGATCGAGCAGCAGTTACGCGAGCGGCTTGAGCAGGTCGAGGAGGAGTCTCAGGAGTTGCGCCGCAAGATGCTCGACACCCACCAGAAGGCGATTACCGACAGTGTCACCGGCCTTCCCAATCGTCTCGCGTATGAACAGCGGGTGCAGCAAGAGTTTGCTCGCTGGAAGCGCTTCGATTGTCCTGTCAGCCTGCTGGTAATTGATATCGACGATTTTAAGCAGATCAACGACCGCTTCGGGCATCGTGCCGGTGATAAGGTGCTGAGTATTTTGGGACAGCAATTGGCCAAAGGGCTGCGTGAGACCGATTTTGTCGCCCGCTATGGTGGCGAGGAGTTTGTCATGCTGCACATTGGCTCCACCGCCGAGGAGTCTCAGCAGATAGCGGAGGAGATCCGCCTGCGGGTAGTCGAGAGCGGTTTTCACTCCAACGGCAAGCAAGTGTACATCACCATCTCCTGCGGCATTACCGAGTTTAAAGAGGGCGATACCATCGAAACGGTGTTTGTCCGGGCCGACAGAGCACTCTACCAAGCCAAGCGTGATGGTAAAAATCGTTGTTTGGTGATGTAGGCCGTTAAGCCTCTTCTTGGATATAGAAGTAGTCCCAGTCACAACCGAGTGCCGTGAGAGGGCTGAGCAGCTCGTTGGTGGGCACCGCCTCGCCTGGAAAGATTCCCCAGACTTCAATGAATAGCTGTCCGGCCCCCGCCTGGCTGCGCCAGTTCAAGGCTAAGGGGCTGGTTTGGGTGTTGCATGCAGGACAATCGATGGTGTGTTCACTATTTTGCCGCCACTGTGTCAGATCGGCATGCCAATCGGTGAGTTTCTCCCTGCACTTTGGGCAACGTGGTGTGAGGGTGTTGCGGCCGGTTCGAAATATGTTGTCTGGCAGAGGCCCGGCAAGGCGCATATGGGTGAACTGCTCATCGTCATCGGTCTCCGGTGTCAGGCGCACATAAGGTGAGCAGCCGAGAAAGGTGATGAGCTGTAGAAAGCGCTCTCCCGCCAGGTAGATCGATGGGCGGGCAGGCAGGGGGGCAGCCTCGATAAATGCCAGTGAAATCAAAGTGTCGAGCAGTTGGCCGGGTGTTGGCGGGTTGCTGCTGGCAGTGGGGGTAAGAATCAGTTTTCCGATGGCCATGACCGAGACGGTTACCTCAGGAGGAGACAGATCAGCCTAGTGTGTGATCAAATGGTTTTAGGTGCAAGTGGGGCGGTCTTCTTCCACAGTATCGCGCTGATGCCGGTTATCGGGCATAATTCCATACATGGTTGGCTGGAGTAGTGATTGCGTTCGCCAGTTCTCCATCCTGGTTCTTACTTGACAGTCAGTCTGGATTTTACTGCATGAACCCACTAAAGCGGGCTTTTATCGTATTGATAAAAGGCTACAGTTATCTGATCAGTCCATTTTTGGGTAACAACTGCCGCTACCACCCAAGTTGCTCCAGCTATATGCAGGAGGCGGTGGAGCGGTATGGTGTGCTGCGTGGGTTTTGGATGGGGATCAAGCGCATCTCGCGTTGCCATCCATTCCATGAAGGTGGGTATGATCCAGTTCCTGATCCTGATCCAGATAAACGATCGAAGCAGGGATAGCACCGGTTTGGCATCGAAACTTACCGGCTTGTAGGGTTGTGTTGTCTGAATTGTTTCAATCTCCCCAGCAGTTTCGCCTTGGCTTTGAGCAAGGGCTGGCTGCAATGCTGCGCGACTTCGATGAACTGGGAACCTTCATTCTGGTTTTGGCCAACGCAGGCTATGACGCCAGGCTCTGGAAGCGGTTGGAGATGCCGCTGCGTATTAAATTCGATCGCCTTTGTGAAGAGATTCAGGCCAATGAAGCCTGCGGGCATGTGCTGGATGATGCGGACGATGATCTGCAAGTGTTTCGGCAACTGATGGCGATGGGTATTAGTCGGCTGCAGCATACCGAATTTAAATTTCTGCGGCGTTGGGAGCTGCAATTCAATCCGCTGCGGGCGCTGCGCCCACCCCGTATGACCGGGGCTCCCGTGCAGGGAATTTCGGCGCCCTTCAATCCAGACGGATTTAACTTTAACCGACCCTATCTGCGTAAAGAGATCCTCTGGGCGGGATCTTTGGCGGGGCGGCACACTGCACTTTTCTATAACAAATTTCCGTTCGTTGATCTGCATGGTCTGTTGGTGCCTGAGCCACGGCGGGAGCAGCCTCAACTGCTCAATGAAGAGGATCATAATTACGTCTGGGAGTTGACCCAGGAGCTGGCCAGCACCCTGCCGGATGTTGGTTTTGGCTACAACAGCTACGGCGCCTTTGCGTCGGTCAACCATCTTCACTTTCAGATGTTTCAACGCGACCACGCCTTGCCAATAGCCAATCCCCAGTGGCGGCATAATGGCGGAGCGCTAGCCTATCCGGCCACCTGCTTTCGGTTTAGTGCCGCAGGCCCTGCCTGGCGTTTTATTGCAGAACTGCATCGCCGTGAGATCAGCTATAACCTGATCTATCTTCCGAACCGGCTCTACTGCTTGCCGCGCTTGAAACAGGACGCCTATCAACAGCCGGCTTGGACCGGTGGCTTTGCCTGGTATGAGATGGCAGGTGGCTACACAACCTATTCTGCTGAAGACTTCGAGGCAGTTGATTCGACCGATATTGAAGCGGCCCTGAAACAACTCAGTTTTGATCCTGTTTGCGGTCTTGGGTAGTCTCGTTTTTATTTTTTGAAAATAAATGCTATTGCCTTGTGGCTATTTTTTAAGGCCCTAACATCAATTTGATAATCCTTTTTTCAACTATAGATGGGGAACAAAGTCATTTTCTCATCCAGGGGCGTTATCAGTCGCTTATGTAGACACATTCCATGGTGCTCCTTCTGCCTTGCCGGACAAAAAAAATGGCCGTTGGCAGTGAAAATAAAATTAGCATTAACAGGCCCTCGCACAATTACCTCTCTTATTTATATAGCCGCATTTTTCTCTAGGAAAAAAGGTGTTTTTTTCGCTCTAAAGGTTTTATTCCCATCGCCGCTAATTGAGCATAGAGGGGCATTACTGTCTTAAGGAGTTACAGTAACTAAATCCCCATAAAAACAGGGAAAAACTTCAATTTGGATTTCAGACTGCAAACTGGGAGTAATAAGTATGGCAAGCATTCTTGCTGTGGACGATTCAGCCTCAATGCGTCAAATGGTCTCTTTCACCCTGAAGGGTGCCGGCTACGAAGTCTTGGAAGCAGCGGATGGTGTTGAAGCACTGTCCATTGCGAAAACCCGTAGCGTGGACCTCGTTATCACCGATGTAAATATGCCAAATATGGACGGCATCAGTCTGATCCAGAATTTGCGCACATTGCCAAGCTATAAGTTTACGCCGCTGCTCATGTTGACCACGGAGTCCAGTGCCGAGAAGAAGCAGCAAGGCAAAGCGGCAGGTGCAACAGGATGGATCGTCAAACCGTTTAATCCAGAGCAGTTACTCAACACGGTAAAGAAGGTAATCCGTTAGCGTAAATGGATATTGATTCCAGCGACCAAAGGGGGCGCGAATGACAATTGATATGGCGCAGTTTCATCAGGTCTTCTTCGACGAGAGTTTCGAGGGACTGGATGTAATGGAGTCCGGGCTTTTGAATATGGACCCCGGCACGGCTGACACGGAAGAGATCAATTCAATTTTTCGCGCAGCACACTCCATAAAAGGGGGGAGTGGTACTTTCGGTTTTACTGAAATTTCCAACTTCACGCATGTGATGGAGACGCTGCTGGACGAGATGCGGGATGGTCGCAGGGAAGTGACTGCTGTAGCGGTGGATGCCTTGCTGCGTTCTGTTGATGTGTTACGTGAAATGCTGAAAGCGGTTTCTGCTGATGACACCATTGATATGGATGACGTGCAGGCTCAGCAGAGTGAGCTGGAGGCGATACTCAACAACAGTGAATCGGCCGCTCCGGCTGCCGGGGCCAACAGTGCGCAGCCTGCTGCTGATGGCGCTGAGGCCATCACTGGCTGGCGTGTTGTATTCAGACCCTTGCCGCATATGATGCGTACCGGGAATGATCCCCTGCGTATTATCCAAGAGCTGACCGATCTCGGCGATGTGAAAGTTGAGGGTGATGCTTCTCTATTGCCTCGCCTAGCGGAGCTTGACCCGGAAGAGTGTTTTCTTAGTTGGGTAATCACCGTCAATGAAGCGCTGGAAAAAAGTCAAATCAGCGAAGTCTTTGACTGGGTTGAGGACGACTGCGAACTCTCTATTGTTCCTATTGTAACCGAGGCCGTAGCCGAGCAGGTGGAAGCACCAGAGGTGGAATCAGCAGTGCAGGCGTCTGAACCTGCCCAGCCTGAGCGTCGCCAAGGTGAGCGCCGCGCTGAAGATCGCCGCTCGCCGGTGGATCGTCGTCAAAATGATCGCCGCAGTGGTGGTGGAGCCAGTGGCTCCAGCTCGATCCGTGTCGACATCAATAAGATCGACGGCCTGATCAACATGGTGGGTGAACTGGTTATCACCCAATCGATGCTCAGCATGTTGGGTGAGGACTTCACCATTGATCGTGTTGAACGTCTGCAGGACGGTCTGGCGCAGCTGGAACGGCATACCCGTGAACTGCAAGAGAGCGTCATGCAGATTCGCATGCTGCCGATCAGTTTTACCTTTAGCCGTTTTCCCCGCTTGGTGCACGACCTGAGCAGCAAAATGGGGAAAAAGATTGAATTGAAAATGAGCGGTGAACAGACCGAAGTGGATAAGACCGTGATCGAAAAGATCGGCGACCCTTTGGTTCATCTGGTGCGCAACAGCCTTGATCACGGTATTGAGATGCCGGAGGTGCGCAAGGCGGCGGGTAAGCCTGAAACTGGCACCGTTCATCTCAGTGCGGCCCACCGGGGCGGCAATATCATTATAGAAATCCGCGATGACGGGAAGGGACTTGATAAACATCGCATCGAGAGTAAGGCAATCGAACGAGGACTTATTACCGAAGAACATAATCTCACTGACCAGCAAATTTATGAACTGATCTTTCAAGCCGGTTTCTCTACCGCTGAACAGATCAGCGATGTCTCCGGGCGTGGCGTCGGCATGGATGTGGTGCGTAAAAACATCAATGAGCTGGGGGGCAGTATCGAAATCGAATCTGAAATGGGCAAAGGCAGCGCCATCATCATTCGTCTGCCACTAACCCTGGCGATACTGGATGGTCAAACTATTGCGGTGGGCGATGAGATCTACATTGTGCCTCTGGTTTCCATTATTGAATCCATTCAACTGAAACCGGACATGATCAATCTGGTGGCCGGTCGCGGTGAAACGTTCAAACTCCGCAACGATTATCTGCCCATTGTGCGCCTGCATGAAGTATTCGGTATTGAATCGGTAAAAACCACCGATTTAATGAGTGGCCTGCTGGTAGTGGTAGAGGGCGACGGTAAACGCTGCGGCCTGTTTGTGGATGACCTGATAGGTCAGCAGCAGGTGGTCATCAAATCACTGGAAGCCAACTATAAGCGTGTCGATGGCCTGTCAGGGGCCACCATATTAGGTGACGGCTCAGTGGCGTTGATCTTGGATATTCCCGGCATTATCCGGTTATCCAGTCAGAAATACAGTGTGGCTGACTTGAAACAGTCGGCATAACGGAAGACTGGAGTCACTATGCCTGCAATAGCACAACAAAATGGAAATGATGACATGCAACAGGATGTTGAAGTAATCGGTTCAGAATATCTCACCTTCAATCTTGGCGACGAGGATTATGGTGTCGATATTCTTAGGGTGCAGGAGATCAGAGGTTGGGAAATGGTTACCCGTGTTCCCAATCAACCTGCTTTCGTCAAAGGTGTACTGAATTTACGCGGTTCGATCGTGCCGATTTTCGATCTGCGTGAACGTATGGGAATGCCTGCCCGTGAATATGACAAGGCAACAGTAGTCATTATTCTGAAAGTCATTTGTGAAATTTCGGAAAGAAGCGTCGGTATTGTCGTCGACGGTGTCTCGGATGTGCTCAACGCACGGTCTCAGGATATTGCTGCGACGCCGGATTTTGGAGAGAACCTGGATACAGAGTTTATTACAGGTATGGCATCGTCTAATGGAAAGATGGTGATGCTGCTGGATGTAGATAAATTGCAGCCGTCAGTTGCACAGGCGGATGAAGATGTTGAGGTGGCCTGATTGCAGGCTGCATCGACGAGTCATACAGATTAACTGGAGATATGGGCCGTGAAAGTCAACCTACCGGTAAATGATAAAGAGCATTTTATGAAAGAGGGGTCTATCCTGGTTTCCAAGACAGACCTTAAAGGGATTATTAACTACTGCAACAAGGACTTTATCGATATCAGCGGTTTCTCCGAAGCGGAGCTTATCGGTAAGCCCCATAACATGGTCAGGCACCCTGACATGCCGCCAGAGGCGTTTGAAGACCTCTGGGGCACGCTCTCGGCAGGCAAGCCCTGGAGCGGAATGGTCAAAAACCGCTGCAAAAACGGTGATTACTACTGGGTGAAAGCAAATGTCACTCCCCTGTCGCAAAACGGCCGGGTTACCGAGTACATGTCCGTACGCACCATGCCCACCCGTGAAGAGGTTGCCGAAGCGGAAGCCTTCTATCGGGACATCAACGCCAAGAAAGCCTCTTTTCAGCCGAAAGGTTTTAAAAAGCTGCTGGGGAGCTTCAAGGGAATCAAAATCAAGACCATGCTGGCGGCTACCGTGATGCTGACCGTAGCGGTATTTGCCGCGCTGGCGGCCATGATCTCCATGGGTGTGGCGCCTGCCTATATCTATGGTGTTTTAGGGCTGATGTCGGTGCTGACGCTGGTATTCGGATTCTCGCTGACCGCCTATGTCACCAAGCCCCTCGCTTATGCGCGATCCAAACTGCTGCAAGTGGCGGAAGGCAACTACTTTGACTGGGTCGAAGTGGACCGCAATGACGAAGTGGGTGATCTGTTGCGCTCGATTAAATCCACCCAGATCAAATTGGGCTTTGACGTAATGGATGCCAGAGAGCAGGCGGCTGCCGCAACGCGTATTAAAACCGCGCTTGACCATGTCTCCAGCTCGGTGATGATGGCTGATGCGAACTACAACATCATCTACATGAACAAGACCGTAGAGCAGTTGTTCAAGGATGCGGAAGAGGATATCCGCAAACAACTGCCGGACTTTGACGCCAGTAAACTGCTGGGTGCCAACATGGATCAGTTCCATAGGGATAAAAGCCATCAGCGTAGAATGATCGACTCTCTATCCTCCAGTGTAGCGTCGGAAATTAAAATTGGTGGCCGCACATTGAAAGTGGTGGCCACCCCTGTTCAAGATGAACACGGCGACCGCTTGGGTGTCGCTGTTGAATGGACCGACAGAACCGCTGAGGTCGCTGTAGAGGATGAGGTCGATAGCATTGTATCGGCGGCCAAATCCGGTGACCTGACCAAACGTATCAGCCTTGAAGACAAAGATGGTTTTTTCAAAGGTCTGGGTCAGGGTGTGAACGCCTTTATCACGGTGGTCGAACAGGTCTTTGCCGACATCGCCACCGCCATGAGCAGCATGTCAAAAGGTGATTTGACCAAACCGATCGTGAATGAATACGAAGGCACCTTTAACGTGGTCAAACAGGATGTCAATGAGACCATGACACGCCTGGAAGAGATTGTCTCCCAGATGCGTCAGTCATCAGAGGTGATCAGCACCGCCTCGGGTGAAATCTCCGCCGGTAACAACAACCTCTCGGCCAGAACTGAGCAGCAGGCCAGCTCACTTGAGCAGACCGCCTCCAGCATGGAAGAGCTGACCAGTACCGTGAAAAACAATGCTGATAATGCCCAGCAGGCCAACCAGTTGGCCGCCAGCGCCAGACAGACTGCCGAAAAAGGTGGTGAAGTGGTGAGTGAAGCGGTGCAGGCGATGGAAGAGATCAATAATTCCTCTGAGAAAATTGCTGAAATCATTGGCGTTATCGATGAAATCGCCTTCCAGACCAACCTGTTGGCGCTCAATGCATCGGTTGAAGCGGCGCGAGCCGGTGAACAGGGACGCGGCTTTGCGGTTGTAGCAACCGAAGTACGCAACCTTGCCGGACGCAGCGCCACAGCGGCCAAAGAGATCAAGGACCTGATCAACGACAGTGCCGATAAAGTGAAGGTTGGCGCGAAGCTGGTCAACGACTCCGGTGAAACGCTGAACGACATCGTCAACAGCGTTAAGAAAGTGGGCGACATTATCTCGGAGATTGCCGCAGCCAGTTCCGAGCAGTCTGGTGGTATCGACCAAGTCAATCAGGCGGTCACCAGCATGGATGAAGTGACCCAGCAGAACGCTGCGCTAGCTGAACAGACCTCTGCCGCCTCTGCGTCGATGACCGAAAAAGCGAGAGAGATGGACCAGCTCATGAGTTTCTTCGCCGTGTCAGGCGGCGGTCGCCGCGCACCAGCTATGGCGCCTAGAGCACCGGTGCAACAAGCTGCGCCAGCCGCCCGCCCGGTGCCGACCAGCCAGTCCAATTACGCACCGGGACCAGCCGTCAAGGAAGTTGCTGCTACTGCTGTCTCTGATGATAGCGGTGACGAATGGGAAGACTTTTAACAGTGTGGCAATCCATTCTGTTAATGCAGAGGAACAGTAAATGGCCAGTGAAGCAGCAGTGGTAGAAAGTGGGCAATATCTCAGCTTTATGCTTAGTGGTGAGGATTACGGGATCGATATCCTCAAAGTCCAGGAGATCAAAGGCTGGGAAGAGGTTCGGCCGTTACCCGATACACCGGAGTATGTGAAAGGGGTTTTAGACTTCCGCGGCATCATCGTACCCATTATCGATCTGAGAAGCCGCTTTAACTTAACATCGGTTGAGTATACGCCGACAACGGTGACGATCGTGGTCGCCATTGAGTTAAACGGGCAATCGCACGTGATGGGAATAGTGGTTGACGGTGTTTCGGATGTGCTGGATGTGTCTGAAGGGGATATTCGGAATGCGCCCAATCTTGGCTCGCAAATCAATACCCGTTATATCCAGGGAATGGTGAATTTTGATGAAAGGATGGTGATTCTGCTTGATCTGAACAAGCTACTGAATCCCGAAGAGTTGGGCGTGCTGGATATTGTTAGCTGATGAACGTTGGGGCGCTGGATGAAACTGGTCGCGGTAATCAATCAAAAAGGGGGCGTTGGTAAAACCACTATCAGCGCCAACCTTGGGCATGCGCTTAGTCAAAAGGGAAAGCATGTCACCTTGGTTGATCTTGATCCCCAGGGGCAGCTATCGGCAAGCCTGGGACTGTTTCGCCCACCGAGTCATGGTATTGATGAGGTGATGCTAAATGGCGCCACGGTCGATTCGGTCAATGTCAGTACGCGGGAGAGCCTGATGCTGGTTCCAGCGGGCGTCAACCTCGGCGGTGTCGAAAAACACGCCTCGGAAGGTGTCAAACGGGCACTGTTATTGAAGCAGGGATTTGAGCGAGGAATGAACGACATGGATTATGTCATGATTGATTGCCCGCCCTCATCGGGGCTACTGATGGCCAACGCCATCATGGCCGCTGATGAGGTGCTGATTCCAGTAACGGGTGACTATCTCGGGTTGAACGGCCTGGCGCACCTGTTATCGACCCTCAAACAGTTTGAGCGGTTACGCCAGCGTCCTCTGGAACGGCATGTGCTGCTGAGTCGCCTTGTGGCAAGGCGGCGTCTCTCCAAAGAGGTTGTTGAAAAATTAAAAAACCATTTCCCAGGGAAGATTTTAGCGACGACGATACGTGAAGCCGCCGTGTTGGCAGAGTGCCCGGGGGCTGGTCGAACCATATTTGAGTATCGTCCGAATAGTGTGTCGGCCAAGGAGTTTACAACGCTGGCTGAGGATTTTATCGAAGGGCGCATGATGTCCTGAGTAGCACTCAGCAAACTGATAATAAAGGCAGAACCGATTCGGTGATGAGCCATGACCCACTGGCCGATCTCGACGCATTTGCCGGCAGCAGTGAAATGATCATTGATCAACAACTGAGTGCAGCAGATGAACAGCCGCAAGATATGACTGTTGGCGAACCCGAAACAGCACTGCCAGAAACAGCACTGAAAGATAGTCAAGCGCCGCAGGTGGTAGCGTCAGAGGCTGTTGAAGAGACTGCACAGCCAACGCTGGCGTCCAAAGAGGAACACATTGAGGAACCTGCTATGTCTGAGTCTGTAACGCCCGAGCAGGGCGAGATTAATCTAAGCAGTAGTTTTACCATTATGGAGGTGGGAGAGTGGCACCCTAAATTGTCGGCCTGTTGTGAGGCCGGTGGCCCTGTTGTTCTGAACGGGGGCGAACTGGATCAGATTGATGGGGCCGGTATACAACTACTTGCCGCCTTTGTTAAAGAGATGGTCCATCTCCAACTGGAGGTTAGCTGGTCCGACGTCTCTGAATCACTGAAAGAGGCGGCCGATGTACTGGGGCTGCGCGAAGCACTCTGCATCCCTGCGGATAATGGTGAATGAACGTATGACAAGTGACGTAATTGCACAGCAGCCATCAACCTCCCAGTCACCCGATCTGGACTGGAGTCAAGTGCGCGAGACAGTGCGTATGCTGCACCTGGCGGTGGCCCAGATTGACATGGCCATGCGTGATAGTGACAGCTCAATGGACACTTTGAGCCAATCCTTCACATCGATGGTTGATAACATCAACTCTATATCGACGGCCGTCGCGGATATACCGGATGAGGCCAAAGGCATTCAGGTGCGAGATGATATACAGCACCACTGCGACACAGTGACATCCGGCATGCACTCCTCAATCGTCGCGTTTCAATTCTACGACAAGTTGACGCAACGCTTGCAACATGTCTCGGAAAGCCTCTCCGCACTATCAGAACTGGTGGGAGACACCCAGCGCCTCTACAGCCCGGTAGAGTGGTCGGGGCTTCAAGAGCGTATTCTGGCAAGCTATAGCACAACGGAAGAGGTGGCTATGTTTGATGCCATGCTAAACGGAGAGAGCGTGGAAAGTGCCCTGCAGCTATACCAGGCCAGCGATATCAATGCGGCTGATAACGATGCTGGCGATATTGAGTTGTTTTAGTGCCTGTTTTTCGCACGGCAGTTAAAAAACAGTTTTAAAAACATTGAATACCTAATTGGACAGAGGTGTCTGTGAGCGAAAAACAGCGAGAGTTTGCATTTACCCAGCGCGATTTTGATTTTCTCAGAACGGTGGCCAACCAGCGGACCGGTATTGTGGTGACCGATGAGAAATTCGATATGTTCTATTCGCGGTTATCCCGTCGGGTACGCGCCTTGGGGCTAAAAAGCTTTAGTCAGTACTGCGATGTTATCCGTACGGAACAGGATGATAATGAAGTGCTGGAGTTGGTTAACGCGATTACTACCAACTTAACCTCTTTTTTTCGCGAGAATCACCACTTTGAATACCTCGCCAATACACTGATACCCCATCTGCTTGAGCGTAACGCCGCCAGCCGCACCATTCGCATATGGTCGGCGGGCTGCTCTACGGGAGAAGAGCCCTACTCTCTGGCGATGACTTTAAAAGAGTCAGTACCGACGGACTGGAAAATAGAGCTGCTGGCAACCGATATCGATTCCAATGTGCTGGCCAAGGCGGCGTCCGGAATCTATCAGTTGGAACGTGTGTCGGGCATACCTAAAACCAGACTCCGGCGATGGTTCGTCAAGGGAAAAGGTAAGCAGGCCGGCTATGTCAGGCTAAAGCCTGAAGTACGCAACATGATCAAATTCGGACAGCTTAATCTCATGGAGGGGTGGAGCATGGATGCCAAGTTCGATGTAATTTTTTGCCGCAACGTGATTATCTATTTCGACAAAACGTCGAAAACCCAACTGGTCAACCGCTATGCGGATAGCCTGACCGGTGATGGGCACCTCTTTATCGGCCACTCGGAATCACTGTTTAAAGTAACGGAACGCTTTCACCTGATTGGCAATACCATTTACCAACGAACAGGGCCGTAGACAATGTTGCGCAGAACAGACCTTCCGCCCGTAATAGCCGGCTTTGAACAGATTAACCGCTACTGGGATCGTACGCATCAAATACCCGCCGCCAAAATTCTGCCGGGTGAATACTACGTGACAACCGACAACGAGGTGATAACCACCGTGCTCGGTTCATGCATATCCGCCTGTATTCGAGACCGCATCTTTGGCATCGGCGGTATGAACCACTTCATGCTGCCTGCATCGGAGAATGGCGAATGGGGTGAGCATGACACTGTAACCAACACGGCTAACCGCTACGGTAACTACGCCATGGAGCACATGATTAACGACATCCTGAAAAATGGCGGGCACCGTCGTAATCTCGAAGTGAAAATTTTCGGTGGTGGACGCATTATTCAAGGAGACACTGCAGTCGGTAGCGGTAATATCGATTTTGTTCGTCACTACCTGGAGATGGAAGGGCTGCCATTAGTGGGTGAAGATGTAGGTGACGTCTACCCAAGGAAAGTGCTCTATTTCCCCGCAACCGGTCGCGTCCGGGTGAAGAAACTGAAAAGTATGCATAACGACACAGTCTTCAAACGCGAACGCGAATACCAACAGACCATTCAGACCGAACCTGCTTCGGGCGATATCGAACTGTTTTAGCGGGGGGCTTATTATGCGTATCCAGATGGCAGTAGTGAGGCGTTATGACTAAGGTTCTAATTGTTGACGATTCGGCGTTGGTGCGCCAACTGCTTAGTGAAATTCTTAACGCAGCGCCGGGCATTACCGTGGCGGGCACGGCATCGGACCCTTACGTTGCCCGCGAAAAGATCAAACAACTCAATCCCGACGTGCTGACCCTGGATGTCGAAATGCCGAGAATGGACGGCGTCACTTTCCTCAGCAACCTGATGCGTCTGCGCCCCATGCCGGTGGTGATGATCTCATCACTCACTGAACAGGGAGCGGACATTACCCTGCAGGCGCTGGAGCTTGGCGCTGTCGATTTTGTCCCCAAACCCAAACTCGATGTCTCCAGTGGACTGAAAGAGTACGCCGAAGAGATTGTTGAAAAGGTGCGCTTTGCCGCCACTGCTCGCGTACAGGCGATTCGTCGCAAACGTACGACGCCGGTCCAGCTCACCGTCAAAGAGAAACACACGGCCGATGCAGTGATCAAAAGCGGCGGACGTCAACACTTTCGCACCACCGATAGAATAATCGGCATTGGCGCCTCCACCGGTGGCACCGAGGCCATTAAAGAGGTGATCGGCGCACTGCCGCCGGACATGCCGGGTATTGTGATTTCTCAGCATATACCCGAGGCATTCAGCAAACCGTTTGCGGCGCGTGTCGACAGGCAGAGTCAACTGACCGTGATGGAAGCGCAAGATGGCCAGCAAGTGCTGCCCGGGCATGTCTATATCGCCCCGGGCAATCGGCACTTGGTGGTGGAACGCGATGGCGCCCGCTACATCTGCCGGCTCAACGACGGCCCCTTGGTGAACCGGCACAAACCATCGGTGGATGTGATGTTTCGTTCATTGGCCATGAACGCGGGGCCCAACGCCATCGCGATAATGCTTACCGGTATGGGAGATGATGGAGCTGCCGGCATGGGGGAAATGAAAGAGGCGGGTGCTTCCACTGTTGCTCAGGACGAGAAAACTAGTGTGGTCTGGGGTATGCCGGGTGAAGCGGTCAAGCGTGGTTTTGCCGAGCAGATATTGCCGTTGGGCAAAATAGCTGACCACCTGCAGAATATCGCATTTAAGTAGCCGCTGGTCTCGACTCTGTCAAATGCTTTGGCTCCTTTTGTTCGATTTTTGAGAATATAGGTGTAAAGAAACTCCAGTGATCTACCGATATGGATACTGTCAGATAATTCTAAGAATGGCATAGGACGCATGCTGATGAATTACTTCAAAACATATAGTTGGCCAATTGCTGCAACGGCCCTGCTCATCACAATCGCCTGGCTGGTTGGTGCAACAACTGGAACTATGTTGTGGACCGCAGGCGTATTGCTGATATGGATGGCATTTACGGGGTATCAAACTGCATCCACAACCAGGCTCGAAGATAACGCCGCAACAGCCAAAACTGAAGTACAAAAAAGTGTTGATGCTGAGTTTGGGGGGTTGGTTAAAGATATCGACAGAGTAGGTGATGAGCTGATAGGTGAGCTACGCAATGACCTCTCCCAGATGAAGGATTTGGTCTCCGATGCGGTAAAAACCCTGCAGGGGGCTTTTCACGGTCTGAATGAACAATCGCAACAGCAGCAGCAACTCACCTTCTCGCTGGTTCAGGATGTCTCCATTGATGAAGAACATCACCGAGAAGACTTCGTCAGCTTCCAGAGCTTTGCCGATGAGACGGATAAAGTGCTGCAAGTCTTTATCGACCACGTGGTATCGATCAGCTCCGACGGCATGGGGATGGTGGAACTGATCGATGAGATGGTCAAACAGATGAACACCGCGGACGATCTGCTCAAAGATGTCAAAGGCATCGCCGACCAGACCAATCTGCTCGCCCTGAACGCGGCCATTGAAGCGGCCCGTGCCGGAGAACACGGCCGGGGATTCGCTGTCGTCGCAGCCGAAGTTCGTAAGCTGGCCGAACGGACGACCGCCGCCACCAAAGAGATCTCCGAGACACTGACCTTGATTCAAGAAGGTGCGGGGAAAGCCATGCGGGTGATGGAGGAAGG
>JAKSCN010000388.1 GCA_022360595.1 Chromatiales bacterium | reverse complement strand
TTTACCCCACAAAAACCGCCAAAGCAATGCATCAAGCGTTAGATGATACCGGGGGAAAACTTACAAAGCTTATGGGTGAAATCATCGGCAAGAACGATGTTTCAACAACGGTGGCTAAGCTCCGGGAGATACAAAAGTCTTTAGAAAGCGTGTAGATTTTTTTTGATCTAATAATTGTATTTACAACTACCTTTAAACTTACTTGTAAATTCAAAGGAGAAGAACAGTGCCTTACATAAATATTCGTCTCAGCAGCAGTCTTGATAACGAGCAGAGAAAACAGCTTCACGAACAGACAACATTACTCATGAATACTATTATGGGGAAGCGCCGCGAAGTCACAGTCGTTCATATTGAGGAGTCTGAACCACAGCAATGGTCAACAAATGCCCAGCCATTAACAGCTCATGAACCGACCGGCGCCTATGTAGATATCAAAGTGACCGATGGTACTAACACTCCCGAAGAAAAAGCAGAGATGATCTCCCAAACGGTAAAAATGCTAAAAGATATCGTCGGCACCATACAGGAGGCCTGCTATGTCGTCATTGATGATATACCGGCCAACTCCTGGGGATATAATGGGAAAACTCAGGCTGCTCGCGCAGCATCGAAACTATAAGCTATCAAAAGGAGGTTATTCCTGATCAATTCCCAGAGGGACGATGATATACAGGCCACTGAACATTCAATCACCAATTACTCAGAGGCATCTGTAGATTCAGACATACAATCTAAAGGACATATCAATGCAAAACCCTTATGCACCACCTCAAGCGACAAAACAGCGCGTGTTTAAAACACCGATAATTGTTCCACTATCCGTACTAATGGTGGTGCTTATATATGGGGGCTACGCGCTTTTCTTTTTGACCGGCGAAGAGACTGGACTTTTTGCCGGTATAAAAGGTATCTCATTCGAACTCTTCCTGCTCTGCGAGACAGGCATACTTACACTAATTTTTTACAACAAGACCCTATTGAATCGCTTTTTAACTGAGCACCCTGTCATTGATAGCCGAAAAGCCCTAGGGCCTGTTGACACTAATTTGATCGTCACTGTTGAGCCTAAAAAAGCACCAATCAAGGCACGAGGAGTGCAGTTTGGTCGTTCCAAATAAGCGACGAGTAACGCCGAGGGGTGCTTTTTTAGGCTCAACCCGCAGGGCCAAGGCCATTTTTTCGCCCAGCGGCGTTATCAGTCGCTTATGTAGATTCACTACACGGCGCTCCTTCTGCCTTGCTG
>JAKSCN010000639.1 GCA_022360595.1 Chromatiales bacterium | reverse complement strand
GGCGCAGATCGGGGTGACCATCAAACAGGATGCCGTACAGATCAAAGGCCTCACGTTCAAACCAATTGGCGCCACTCCAGACATTCACTACCGAATCGATTACCGGAAACTCACTGTCAACAAAAATTCGAACACGCAAACGCTGATTATTGGCCACAGAGAGGAGGTGATAAACAGCGGCAAAGCGCGTCGCACCGTCATCAAGCGGGTTCTCCCGCTCTACACCACGACCATAGCCGGTGGCTGAAGAGGCGGTCGTAACCCATTCGGATTGACCATACGTTGAGTAATCAACACCACAGGCATCCACTACCTGCGCAAATGCAAAGCGTTCATCACTCTGCAGCGTTTGGGCAATCTCCAGCCACTGCTCTTTTGGCGCAATCAGCGTCACTTCACTGAGGCGCTGAATAACTTCACAGCCTTTATCGGCAAAGGTCTCAACCAACGCTTCGGCCAGACTATTCAATCGCTCTTCTGCTTGGTTTGTTAGTGTGTCACTCATCTGAAGACCAACCTAACGCGCAATTGTTGAAGTACGCTTAATCTTGTCCTGCAGTTGCAGAACACCATATAACAAGGCCTCCGCGGTAGGCGGACACCCCGGCACATAAATATCAACGGGAACCACTCGATCACAACCGCGTATTACTGAATAGGAGTAGTGGTAATAGCCGCCACCATTGGCGCATGACCCCATTGAGATCACCCAGCGTGGCTCAGCCATCTGGTCATATACCTTGCGCAAGGCCGGAGCCATCTTATTAACCAAAGTACCGGCAACGATCATTACGTCGGACTGACGAGGACTGGGCCGGAAAATGATACCAAAGCGGTCCATATCGTAACGCGCAGCAGCAGCGTGCATCATCTCCACTGCGCAACAGGCCAGACCAAATGACATTGGCCAAAGCGAACCGGTTCTGGCCCAGTTAATCAGTTTATCGGCAGATGTGGTAATAACACCTTTCTCGAGAATACCTTCAACACCCATGGAGCGCCTCCTTGAGTGAATCAATATAAAGCGAACACATCATTCCCATTCCAATGCCCCTTTCTTCCACTCATAGATGAAACCAATCACCAGAATACCCAGGAACACAGCCATGGCGATAAAGCCGACCATGCCTATTTTGTCGAGGACAACGGCCCAGGGGAAAAGGAAAGCAATTTCAAGATCGAAAATAATAAAGAGGATTGCGACGAGGTAATAGCGAACATCGAACTTCATTCGCGAGTCTTCAAAGGCCTCGAAGCCACATTCGTAAGGAGAGAGTTTTTCACTGTCTGGTTTGCGGGTACCCAGAACAAAGCCCAATGCAATCATAACGACGCCGACAACAAGGCCAACCGCGACGAAAACCAAAACGGGCAAATAGTTTTCAAGCATTACCTGTAACCCTCTCGAGCCAGACCATTATAGCCTGTTTAAGCGTAACAAGATGAATATCCGAGTCTAGAGCAGAGCACTACCCCTGTCAACCCCTAAAAACCCCAATAATTCTTTTATAATCAATCACTTATAGACGTTTTTTGCAAAAAAAACGGTATCACCGCAAGCGGTAATACCGTCTTCTTCTTTATGGTGCCGATGGCCGGATTTGAACCGGCACGGCTTGCGCCACTACCCCCTCAAGATAGCGTGTCTACCAATTCCACCACATCGGCAAATAATTCGGTAATCAACCAAAAAACGTTATATAAAGTTATTCACTTTTTTGCGGCTCTTCACCAGCCGCTTCTACTTTAGGTTCAGCAATCACTGGCACTTCAGAGCCGCCTTCAACCGCATCCGCGCCAGGCACTACCGGCACTTCGGAAACGGGTGCTGTCGGCACAGCCTGATCAAAAACCACACTGTCCATAACCCCTGGACGCTCACCCGACTGCATAGCAAACCATGCCAGTGCCAAACTGGTGATAAAAAACAGCGCCGCCAAGACAGCCGTTGTCCGGCTCAAGAAGTTAGCCGCGCCACTTGCGCCGAAAACGGTACCCGATGCGCCAGCGCCAAAGGCAGCCCCAGCATCAGCACCCTTTCCGTGCTGCATCAACACCAGACCAATCAGCCCCAGCGCCAGCAGAAGATGTACTACAACCAGAATCGTTTGCATTATGGATTCCGAACTCTCAAGAAATCTGAAAGCGGGGATTCTACCTGAACTATCGTTCAGAAAGAAGCAAAAATTGCAGCGATTTCAGAAAAAAACCACTACAATAGACAAAATTAGGATAATTATCCTAATTTGCTGCCTCGCATATCCCTAAAAAATCATCCGCTTTCAAGGAAGCGCCGCCAATCAGCCCGCCATCGATATCGGGCTTGGAGATCAATTCCGCTGCATTATCAGGCTTCATACTGCCGCCGTAGAGAATACGCACGCCGTCAGCCACTGCCTGATCGTGTGCTGCAACGCGGCCACGGATAAATTGATGGACATCCTGAGCCTGATCGGGAGTAGCGGTTTTCCCCGTCCCAATGGCCCACACTGGCTCGTAGGCAATAACGCCATTAGCCAATGCCGCAACGCCTTCCAGCTCAATCACGGCATCCAATTGGCGCGCCACTACCTCTTCGGTAATACCTTGCTCACGCTCCTCCAATGTCTCACCAATGCAGAGAATTGGCACTAGACCCGCAGCACGTGCTGCCGCATATTTTTTGGCAACATACTGATCACTTTCACCATGATAGGTACGGCGCTCCGAGTGGCCCACGATTGCATACTTGCAGCCGAAGTCCTGTAGCATTGCCGTGGAGATCTCACCGGTAAAAGCGCCTGACGCCTCGGTGGAGACATCCTGGCCACCCCAGGCAACACCACTATCTTGCAGCTCTGCTTGCGCCATTGGTATATAGATAGCCGGTGCGCAAACAGCCACTTCCGCGTTGTTGACACGCCCCATGCCACTTTTGATTCCACTCAGCAGAGTTTTGATACTCTCCTGAGATCCATTCATCTTCCAGTTACCTGCAACAAGTGGCTGACGCATATCTCACTCTCCTAGCGCTAAAACCAAAATTCAGCGACTAAGTCTAACAGCGCGGTACCACAAGTTAAATTAAGAAAAAGTATGGATAAGATTAGAAAACCCTATAAAAGATGGATCTTATTCCAACACCACTGAGACTGTTTCTAACTAGCCAGCTTCTCAACAACGCCAGCTAGATTCCCGGCAAAGTTTTCAACCACTTCGGCATCCTGCCCCTCAACCATCACGCGAATAAGCGGTTCAGT
>JAKSCN010000028.1 GCA_022360595.1 Chromatiales bacterium | reverse complement strand
TCGCCTCCGGATCCATTGCACTGTCCGATGGCAGAGCTGTATCCGCATAGCGATACCAATGGTGGCCTTCTGCGGCAGGAATTTGAAACGGCAGGGTCTTCTCATCCATGTTCATCATGACATGCAGATCCGGCTCACCCTCGGCAAAGGCTCCCAAGGTAAAGGCCAGTACCCGGCTGTCGGGATTGTCCCAGCCCGGTGCGTTCAGTTCACAGCCGTGCCAGCCGATCTCGGGCAAGCCGTGCTCGTTGACTTTGTCGCCGAAAAAGGCAGACCGACGCAGCTGGGAACAGCGTTTACGTAGCCCAATCATCCCCTTGAAGAACTCAAACAGATCGCGGTTTTCCTCCAGCAGGGTCCAGTCCAGCCAGCTGATCTCATTATCCTGGCAATAGGCGTTGTTGTTGCCGCCCTGGCTCCGGCCGAATTCGTCTCCGGCCAGGAACATGGGGACTCCCCGGGAGAGCAGCAGGATAGCGGCGAAGTTTTTCAGCTGGCGCTTGCGCAGGGCCTGGATACCGGGGTCGTCGGTGGAGCCCTCAGCGCCGCAGTTCCAGCTCAGGTTGTCGTCTACACCATCCCGGTTCTCCTCTCCGTTGGCCTCATTGTGCTTGCGGTTGTAGGAGACCAGGTCCATCAGAGTGAAGCCGTCGTGGCAAGTGATGAAGTTGATGGAGTTGCCAGGGGTACGGCCACTCCATTGATAGAGATCAGCGCTGCCGGCGATACGGGTGGCCACCGCACCCACCAGGCCGGCGTCACCGCGCACGAAACGACGTACATCGTCGCGGAAACGGCCGTTCCATTCCGCCCAGCGCAGGCCGGGGAAGGAGCCGATCTGGTACAAACCGGCGGCGTCCCAGGCTTCGGCAATGAGTTTGGTGTCGGCGAAGGTCTCGGACAGCTCGAGGTTCCACAATACCGGTGGATGATCCATGGGGGCGCCGTCCTCGCCCCGGGACAGAATAGAGCCCTCATCGAAGCGAAAGCCGTCGACATGCAGCTCTTCCACCCAGTATTCCAGACAGTCCTGGATGAACTTGTCGCTGATGGGGTGGTTGCAGTTCACTGTGTTGCCACAGCCGGTGTAGTCCATGTAGTAGCGTTTGTCACCGGGCACCAACATGTAGTAGGTGGCGTTGTCGATGCCTTTGAAATGCATCGTCGGGCCCAGGTGATTGCCTTCGTTGGTGTGATTGAACACCACATCCAGAATGACTTCGATACCCGCCTTGTGCAGGGCTTTGATCAGATCTCGCAGCTCACGGATATGCTCTCCCTGCTCATGGGTGGCGCAGAAGCTGCCTTCGGGGGCGAAATAGCCGACGGTGGAGTAGCCCCAGTAGTTTTTGAGGGTTGTGCCGTTCGGCAGTTGCCGTAGGACTTCGGTTTCGTCGAAATCGAAGATCGGCAGCAGCTCCACGGCGGTCACCCCCAACTCCTTCAGGTAGGGAATCTTGTCCATCAGAGCCCGGAAAGTGCCGGGGTCATCCGCCCCGGCGGAAGGCGATGCGGTGAAACCACGCACGTGCATCTCATAGATAATGGAGTCTTCCATCGGCCGCCCCAGGGGGCGATCACCCTCCCAATCATAATCGCCAGTGTCTACAACCTCGCAACGCATGGAACTGGTGAGATTGTCCCCGTCACCGCAGGCATGTAGCCGGTTCCAACGCAGATTGCTCAAGCCGCGGGCATAGGGATCGACAAGGAGCTTGTTCGGGTTGAAGCGGTGCCCTGCGCCCTGATGATCCCGAGGGCCGTTTACCCGATAGGCGTAGTGCCAACCCGCAGTCAGGTCTTCCACGTAGACATGCCAGAAGAAAAAGGAGCGGTTCACTTCCGGGGTCAGCGTGACAGTCTGGAGCGGTTCCTCATCGTCCGCCCCTTCGAACAACAGCAGTTCCACGCTCTCGGCATGTTGCGAGTACAGAGAAAAGTTGACGCCCTCCTTATCGGGTGTCGCCCCCAGCGGGTGGGCCTGACCGGGGCGGATATCGAAGCCTGCCATGCTCATTCTCCTATACCAGGGTAATCTCTTCACTCAGCTCATCAGCGCTGAACAGTGCCTTGATCGCCTCATTGGCGCCTTCCACAGTCAGCTGCCCGTCGGGCGCCATCTTGCCGCGCTCAAATATCAGGGCCCGCACAGCGGGCTTGCACATCGTCTCCAACCCGGACATATCGAGGGTCAGTGCATCGGGGTTGGCAGCCACCGCCTCGGCCAGCTTGGCGCGGAAGTAGGCAACCGCCCGCGGGCCCAGGCCACCAGTCAGGGTCATGCGCTCACCGCTCAGGGTGATAGAGAAATGTTCCATACCCTCAGCCGGTACCAGCCGCACAACCACCTTAACCGGCTCATTGGTGTGGGGTAGGGAGACGGTCAGACCTTCGGCATCAAAATCGTCGTAAGGCTTGCCGTCTAGCATCACCGACTCGATGCGGATGCTACCCGCCGGCAGCAGGTCCGGGGCCACCCGTAGCGTGCGCTCTGCGTCGGGCCTGGGTTTGAAGTGCAGGTCCAGAGGCTCCTTGGTAATGAGCAGATTGGTGTAGACCGCAGCCAGATAGCACAGCTCGAAGCTGTGGTAGCCGGCCATGGAGTGGCTGCCCTTCTGGCGTTCGGTGCCCATCATGTAGGGCAGGCCGTTGGCCAGCACATTGAAGTAAACGCCGCCGGCATCATGGTCCAGAAACCAGGCGTTATAGAAGGCGGAGGACTCCCGGGCCAGGCGCAGATACTCCGGCTGCTTCTCCACCCCGAACAGGATGAGGTAAGCGAGGATGCCCTGCTCTTGCTGCCACCAGGCTTTGCGGTCGTGCCAGGCGTAGCGGTGCCAGTGCTCACCCTCAGCCTGGACCCGTGAGACCACGTCGTACCAACCGCCGCGCTGGACATCCATGCCGTGCTCGGGCATCAGCTCGGCGATCTTGGCAGCAAAGGCCTTGTATTCCGGCTTGTCCACCATGGTGCGGATACGGGTCAGGTTCCAGGCGATCTTCAGGTTGTGCCCCACCACCGCACGGTTCTGCTGCCAACCCCAGGTCTGGTCATGGCTCCAGTCGGCGTGGAATTTTTCGTTGACGAATGGGCTGTTCTCGTAGTCGGGGAAGTGCGCGCTGATGGTGTCGGCGCAGTATTCCAGCATCGTCTTCCATTCTGCCTTGTCGGTGGCCAACACGGCATTGATCAGATAGGCCGGGGCATGATCGCCCACTGAGTTCCAGTTCTTGCGCGAGCGGTTGTGGCCCAGGGATTCGGCGCTACCGTCGAAGGTGATGGGGTCGATGTGCGACCAATAGCCCCCCTGTTTACGATCGAGAAAATACTTCTCGAACATGTTGACGGTCATCTGGATGTCACGGGAGATGCGCGGGTCGCCAGTGGCGCGGAAGGTCTGGGTGGGACCGGCCAGGGCGTAGATCTGCTCGTAGGCGGGGATGGCGTCGTAGTCGTCGCCGAACTCAGAGGCAAAGATCTTGCGCTCGTGGTGCCCCACCATATCGATGGCGTGATACCAGTAACAGGTCTGGTCACTGCTGTCCCGGCAAGAGAAATGATCGCGCAGGTAATCGGTGCCCTTGTCTGCTGCTTCCAGATAACGCTCGTCCCCGGTCAACAGGTAGGCGGAGGCGAAACCGTAGACCAGACGCGAGATGGTATCGGTCTCCTGGCGATAGTCACCGGTGGTACGACCACCGGCTGTGAGCTGGGTGCGGTAGTTGCGGTAATCGATCTCCCCGTCGCCGAACTCGGCTCGCAGATAGAAATCACCGAGTTGACGGATCTGGCTGATCCACCAGTCCTGGCGCTCGAACACGAACTCCTGCTCGGTGCGCCCGGCGAACACCAGGTGTTTGGCCTCGAAGCGGGTAGCTGCCTCTTCGGGATAGAACACCCCATAGACAAAGCAGAAGCGGCCCTCTGCCAGCATGTTGCGCATCTGTTCGGTGGCATCGACAAAGGCCTCTCCAAGGTTTCGGACAATTTCGGCATAACAGTTGTCGCCGATCTTCACCTCGAAGCTGCGACCGTCCACCGTTTCCAGGGTAAAGAAATCCTGCTTCTCCCATTCGA
>JAKSCN010000292.1 GCA_022360595.1 Chromatiales bacterium | reverse complement strand
AGGTGATATCCACCTGGCCACCGCCGAAGTTGACAGCGTAGAGTCCTTTATCGACCGAAGCGATAATTTCCTCGGGATCGTGTTCGCCGGGCAGCATATAGGTGTTGGTCATGCGTGGCATCGGCAGATGGGCATACGATTCGCGGCGGCCGTTGCCGGTTGACTGCACACCCATTAAGCGGGCGTTGAGCTTGTCCTGCATATAGCCTTTCAGAATGCCGTCTTCGATCAGTACGGTGTTTTCAGTCGGCGTTCCTTCATCGTCGATATTGAGTGAACCGCGTCGACCTGGCAGGGTGCCGTCATCGACAACAGTACAACCGGCGGCAGCCACCCGTTCACCGATACGCCCGGAGAAGGCGGAGGTGCCTTTACGATTGAAATCACCCTCCAAGCCGTGTCCTATCGCTTCGTGCAGCAGCACGCCGGGCCAGCCGGAGCCCAGCACTACCGGCATAGCGCCCGCTGGGGCATCAACCGCTTCGAGATTGACCAGTGCTTGGCGTACTGCTTCGCGGGCATAGCCGAGGGCGCGCTCCTCATCCAGAAAGAATTGAAAGGCCTGACGGGCGCCACCACCGCTAGAGCCCTGCTCGCGGCGGCCGTTCTCTTCCACAATCACATGCACATTACAGCGCACCAGCGGGCGGATATCGCCACAGAGGGTACCATCACTGCCGGCGACTAAGACCACATCGTGAGCCGCTACCAGACTGGCGATTACCTGCTGGACGCGCGGGTCCTGCTTGCGCGCCTCGGCGTCCAGGCGGCGCAGCAGCTCGATCTTCTCATCGGCGCTGAGGGTCTCCAGTGGACTGATAGGCTGGTAGAGTTGCTGTGTGGTCGGCACTCCTTTAATGCTGATCTGGCCTTGTTGGCCGGCGCGAGCAATGGCGCGGGCGCTCTGGCTTGCCTCCAGCAGGGTTGGCAGACGAATTTCATCGGTATAGGCGAAACCGGTCTTCTCCCCGCTGATGGCGCGCACCCCGACGCCCTGCTCGATGTTGTAGGCCCCCTCACGCACGATACCGTCCTCCAGTACCCAGGACTCCAGGCGGCCAGTCTGAAAGTAGAGGTCGGCGGCATCGATCTGGTGGCTGAGAAGCTGATCCATCACCCGGTCGAGGTCGCTCTGTTGCAACTCGGCTGGGCTAAGAATCGTATTCAATGCAATGTCTGTAGGGTTTGCCATCTCTTCTCCGGTAGGCATATTTGGGGCCGATGCTCTTTATGAGTTTGGTATTAGGGCGAAGTCCATTAAATCAACCCTGGGCCTGGTTGGGTTGTCCTTGTGTTGCAAGTTTGGTCGCCGCGGCAGGGATTGTCCTTGCCGCGGCGGCCGTTCAGGTCTATTTGCAGTATAGGCGGCGATGATCGATCGTTGGGAAGTTGCGGCGGGTGGTCTTCAGGTAGTCCAGATCCAGCGCGCTGCAGACCGAGCCGGTGCCTCGTGGCACCTGGGCCAGGATAGTACCCCAAGGGTCAACAATCATGCTGTGGCCGTGGGTTTCGCGGCCGCTGATATGAAATCCGCCCTGAGCCGCGGCGATGAAATAGGTAAGATTTTCGATCGCGCGAGCACGCACCAGTGTCTCCCAGTGGGCCTTGCCGGTAATGGCGGTGAATGCTGACGGCATACAGGCAATCCCCATCCCCTGGTCCATCAGTGATCGGAAAAGTTCGGGGAAGCGCAGGTCATAACAGACCGCCAGACCGATTTTGCCGAAAGGGGTATCCAGTACAACAGGCTTCTGGCCAGACTCAATGGTTTCCGACTCTTCATAATGCTCGTTGGCCTCGATCAGATTGACATCGAACAAGTGAATTTTGTCATAGCGACCGACTTGCTCGCCTTCCTCGTTAAAGACCAGGCAGGCTGCCCGTACTTTACTGTTGTCGTGGGCTTCCAGCGGAATAGTGCCGCCCACCACCCAGATGTTGTAACGTTTTGCCAACTGACTGAGAAACTCCTGCAACGGGCCATCACCGGCAGCTTCACGAATGGTGCAGAGTTCCGACTCCTGTTTACCCATAAAGGCGAAGTTTTCCGGTAGTACCACCAGACCAGCGCCGTTCTCCACGGCTTCACTGACCAGGCGCTCAGCCTCTAACAGATTGGCGCTAACATTGGGGCCGGACGCCATCTGAATGGCGGCTACTTTTTTCTTGCTCTCAGTCATCGCTCGACACTTACCTTCACTTGTTCAATTTCACAGGCCGCAACCTCTTGAAATACGGGCCGAACTAGCGGCCCGTCCCTCTGCAGGGGCAGAATAGCATTAACCGCTGCACAGCAACAAACCTTTAACAATAAGTAACCTCTCCAGTGAAAACCTCTCATTTTATGACCGCTGATCAGGGGTGGGGTTTACTGATTTTCTGGTGAAGGAGATTCAAACCTGGGATCTTCAGCGAGGTTTTCTGTCGGCTCCGTTTGATGGGAGGTAATGACCGGATCGCTCCAGGGGCCGGTGACGGTGTACTGGATCTGGGTCACCTTATCCAGATCTTCTCCCATCAGCTTCTGGGCCACGAACAGAGCGGCGCCGACGGCTGGGCCACCGGCAATGGCGCCGGCTATCGGGAGGGTTGAGGATACTGTGGGTGAGACTGTCACCTGCTGATCAAAATCTTCTGTCGCCAGCCCGGTCCGGCCGGTAATTTCGATCAATGCGGCAGGTCCCTTTAACTCAAAGTCGCTGGTATGGGCGTCGCCGTTTTCGAGGGTGAAGTGTCCGCCGATGCGGTCGAAGGCAAACCCTTTATTCAGGAGATCCTTGAAGTCGAGGGTAAGGCGGCGCTGGAGGGCATTCAGGTTAATCAGTCCAAAAATCCGTCCGATACCCGGATCGACATTGAGAAATTGGCCTTTCTTGAGTATCAGGCTGAGTTCCCCGTTCAGATTACTGAGCCGCAGGGCTTGAGGTGCACCGGGCCAGTGCAGCTCCCCATCAATATTGGCCACCGCTTGGTCCAGATTACGGGTAAAGCCGAGGTCCTCCAGTAGTGAACCGAAATCTCCGCTCTCCAGGTCGACGGTCAGGCGGGTTTGGTGGGTGTTGTCTGGTAATGCAGTCCAGTCACCATTCGCCTTGAACTGCAGATTTTCACCTTCTACGGTGAGCGTCGAGAGGCGCTGGCCCTGTTCGTGCCGATCGGTCTTCGCGGTTGCCTTGCCGAATGGCTTGCCATTGATAACGAGTTCGGCAATCTGGATATCAAAAGTGGGCAGCTCTTGTGGGGTGAGGTGGCTCTTCTGGTCTGGGTTTTCGCCCTGTGTTGCCTGGCCGAGGTCGAGATTCAGCTTGAGCGTATCGAGCTGGGCCCTGATTGGCGCCTGGGTAAGATCCTCCGGTATCCAGAGCGCGGCAATAAAGCGGTCGCTGCTAGCGCCACCCTGCCAACCTCCATCAAGACGTTCGAAATCGAGCTGTAGATTGTTGATGTTTTCGCTTCCCCACTGGGCCCGGCCAAATGAGAGATCAATCTTGGTCAGCGTTGGCGGGGCGCTTTTGTCCGTGGAGTTAGCTGTAATGTCGTCGGGAATACTCTCAAGCCACTCATCGAGCTGAAAATCGGGCCAGTGACCAGTCAGGATGAGGCCCGGCTGGGAGGGGAGCTTGGCCTGTTTGGCGCCCAGTACAATTTCGCCCCCGATAAGTGCTGTTTTGTTCTTCCGGGTCTCCAGTAGCAGCGCTGTCTGGAGTAGATCTCCGTAACTAAGGGTGAGCTGTTGCTGCGGTTTACCGGTAAAGCGGGTATGGAGGCGCAGGGGGCGTTGGACTTCGGCGTTTTTGGCCAGCGGAGTGGGTAGGTCGATGGCTACACCAGCCAGATCGGAGGCGAGGGTCAGATCTGCTTTGCCCTGTTTGGTGTTGGCTTTATGGGGGATATCCAGTTGCAGTTGCCAGTCGCTGCTGCCCCGGAAAGGTGTACGGGGGATGCCGGGCTCCAGCTCAGCCAACTGTTTGCTGTCGATATTGCCATGGCCGAGAATGCGGGTGAACCCCTGGTCGCTGTCATGGGTCTCTACATCGACCTTGATAGCACTGTTGAGCGCCTCTCCCTTAATAGCCTTGGCGTGGATCTGGTCCAGATCGAACTGCAGCGAGCCGGTGATATCGGTGATCGGAAGGTTCCAGTCCTCCAGCTTTAGCCCTGATTTAAGAAAATCGAGTTTGCCGTCGACCTGCCAGTCGCCCCTGCGCAGGGGGATGGCCAGATCGAGAGCCAGCCGGCTTTTGCCGGAAGGTTTGAGGCCTTGGGTCAAGTCGGCAAATTGCTCGGCGAGGGGTGTTTCACGTAATAGCCGCAGAGTATCGCTAAAAGGGCCTAGCACTTGTCCATCGATCTTCAGTGCGGTGGCGGGGAAGAGATTCTTGATCTTGGCATCGGCCTTTTCGATGTGGCTATTGTAGATATGTCCGCCGTCAGCCCAGGCGTCAAACCGGCTGTTGAGGAAACGGACATTACTATT
>JAKSCN010000468.1 GCA_022360595.1 Chromatiales bacterium | reverse complement strand
CTCCTCAGCAACACTATTTTCCGGTTCGGCTGAGGGCGCGACAGTCTCAGAGAGTTCACTATCACTCTCCATCACATCATCGAGTAAAATCTCCTCATCGGCATCAATCAGACTCTCCCTTTCCAGCTCTGCGGCACCATTCTCAGCCAAGAAGGCCTCCTGCGCCTCCGGAACAGTGGCTTGGGTAGGGGCTTCCTGAGTTGCTTCCCCTGCATGTTCGATGGGCGCTTCACTGCCTTCGGTATTACCATCAAACATCGAGGAGTATTCTGACAACATCCGCCCCATGGTATCCATAGTGACCGATAGCTCATCCTTCAAACGGCTGTTCTCTTCGGTCAGGCGTTGCAGCTCCTTCGTGCTAACTGTTTCCTCTTCGGTCTGCGCCTGTCCTGCCCCGGATTCCCCTGACAACTGCGGTTCCAAGGCGCGATAAGGGGCCACAGCCTCTTCAAAATTGATACTGAGATTGGCCAGGGTGTTGTGATCCCGGCGCAGATATACGGTGATGGCGGTTTGATAAAAGAACCGCTCATTGTAACTGATGCGCTTAGCGATCTTCTCGGCATCTTCAGCGCTAAAGCCAAGCTGCCGGGTAAGGAAACGCTCTGTTTCAGCCAAGCGGCTTTGAGCCTCCTCTTTGATTTTTGCTGTTAGCTTTCGTGCTGCAGCGCGATCTTTGCGCTTTTGTACTAATGCGGTTGTAATCAATCCTATCGAAACAGCAGTAGAAAGAAACACCAGTTCAAAAGCAACCACGAAAACTAGGCTGCTAATTTCAATCATTTTTCAACCTCTTCCAGGCCATCAAGCTCAATTGAGTTCGGTTCATCATCCGCGGTAAAGTCTTCTCCAGCATCAGACGTATCCGCCTGATTCAGCTCAGCCTCCTCGTTAGCTGACACCTCAGGTTTAGCAGAGGAGCTATCCACCGCGACCGTCTTCTCCAGCTCAGGCTTAGCGGTGGACGCGGCAGGCGAAGATTCGGGTTCAGCATTAACCCCATGCAGCGCCTCTTCCTCCTCTTCAATCAACTCCACCTCCCGCTTGTCAGCACGGCGACGCCGCCAGAACCAAAAGACCAATCCCCCGATCAACAGCAACACCACATTACCAACACCGAAGATCGTGGCGTACTCCTTCACGCCGTACTCACTCTCTTCTTCAGCAGGTTCCTCCGCAACAGGCTCTGGTTCTGGCACCGGTTCTGCGGGTTCAACAACAATCTCTTTAGTACCCTCGATTGCAATGGGGTCGAGATCATAGACCAAATCATTTCCCGCAACTGTCTTGGCAGTGACACGTCCCCCCAGATTCCAACTGCCTTGCTGCAGTTGACCCGGGTCTATCCAGGCCTCATAAGAGACACCATCAGCACCGGGCAGAAATATCACGCCCTCTTCTTGGCCTTCGAGTGAAACGAGCGTGGCCTCCAAGCTAAAGCTATCGAGAACCAGCACACTCTCATCGGGGGTCACACGCACACTGAGCCCTGCTGTCCCTCCCTGCTCTTGAGGGGTTGTTTCAACCAGAACGGGGTCAACAACCTCAAACAGTTGCCGCTGCTCACGTTGAAAGGTTGTGCCTTGGGCGGAGATGATGAGTTCGACCTTGCCTTGAGCAAGATTTTCACCAACATCAAGACTGAACAGGCCATCACCCGCCTGTTGATCGACATTTTGACCGTCATCGTATATAGGGCGCGGTTCCCCCGGCCCATTGCTATCGATATGCTCCCCTTTCAGGTTGACCACATCCAGAAAAGCTTTTCGAGTAATCTGCTTACCCCCATTGGTAAAGTGCACGACCAACGGGGTCTGTTCACCGGCAACCACCCGACTGGGTAGCTCCGTTGCCTCCATTTTCAAATTGGTGACAACCACAACCCGATTATCTGGGTCGACAGCCGCCTGGACTCGCCACTCCCCTACTTCCGGTTGGGCGATGGTGAGCAGATCGTAACCTTGGTCCCTATGCCAACTGACCCCGGCCGGGGCAGATTCAGCATTGAAGGTTTTTCCCGAGGGCATAATCACTTGCGTGGGCGCAGCTTCAGCCTGACGGAAGATCAGCAGTGTCACCTCTTCAATGCTGGCATCGACCTGGAATTTATTGTCTTTCAGTGGCAGTGTATCGGGGCGCCCCACCTTCTCAAAAATACGTAAAAAGATGCGCTGCAACTGTTCAGCGTTGTCCACCTGCTCATACCACCCGCCAGTCTCTCCAGCCAGCGCCTTCATCAGCTCGTGGTCGGCTCGCGCAGAGAGTGCGATGGTATGAACCTTGGCCTCCGCCTGTTTCAGTTTGGGCAGTAGCTCATCAAGAATGCGTTGACGGGACGCCGCACTCTCCTTGGGATTTTTGGAGACATCCACCATACCGTCGGTCAGCAGAACGACGTGGCGTCGATAGCGATCATCAGGCCCCTTCCAGTCACCTATGGAGCGCTTGATCGCCTCTTCAATATTGGTGAACTGCCCGGGCGATGCAATTTTTGAAGCACCATCTCGGGCGCGCTCCTTCCAGCGCTTATCCACCATGCCCAAAGGCACCTGCATATTGACATATTTACCAAAGGTCCAGACCCCGGCCCGAGAGTTCTCCGGCAGAAGTCCAACCAATAGTCTCACCGCAGGACGGCGCAGGTTTTTCGGATCATTCTTTTTCATACTGCCGGATATATCGATCAATATCCGTGTATCAGCAGAGGCCGAACCATCGGCAGCCCACAGGGTGCCGCCGAAGAATATCAACGTAAACAGTAATAAGGTCGCTAGTGCGATTTTCAATTTTGCCATTGGTCCGCCGCTTTACGGATAAGAATCTTTGTCCTTTTAATCGTTAACGGCTTGGGAAGAATAAGCTTGAGGTTCAACCTTATAACCTCTTAGCTAGTATTGTATTTTCGGTAAGGTGAGGGCATCCCTTCAGGCTGAATATGAAAGCGTTTATAGCTCCAAATATACTGCTCGGGGCAGTCGCGGATAAAGGTTTCCAGTATTTCAT
>JAKSCN010000555.1 GCA_022360595.1 Chromatiales bacterium | reverse complement strand
TAGAGTAACATGGATTCGTTTGAGCTTAGGTCCAGCTCGGCAAGCACTTTTGACTCTTACTTGCTGTATGATTTCCCTACTCTTCTCTAGTCATTCGGTACAGTCTGACTGGCCGGTCATGAAAAAGGATATTCTCGAATCCGCTAAAACCCACTTTCTCAGCTACCCGTATAGATGCAACATTTTCCGGCTCAATAATAACGACAACCGAGTCCAGCTGTTTTTCATTGAACGCATAATCAAGTACGGCCTTTGCCGACTCAGATGCCAATCCCCTACCCCAATAGCGCTTGGCCAAACGATACCCTAGGTCAATCTCCTCGATACTCCCAACCCTTTCAGGGCCGATACCACAGAAGCCGATAAGCTGAGAGTCTTGCTTGTCGATCAGTGCCCAAGGCCCAAAACCGTGGGAGTCGTAACAAGACAAGCACCATTCAATGAACTTACGGGTTGCTGCCTCATCGCAGATCCCTCGAATAGAGTGCTTCATTACATCAGGATCACTGAGCATCAAGCTCAACTCAGGAAGGTCATGCAGAGATAGGGATCTTATCAGCATCCGCTCTGTTTCACAGATGGACATAGTTTCCTCCTTGCACATACACCTCTCCTCTGACAAAACCAGCAGATGAGTCTTTAAACTGACTTGACCTCTTATGTAATCTTCTCACTATCTCTACCATCGACATATTGTGGCAGGTCATCACAGATATCTGACCAACTGGCTTTTGAGCCCACGTATATGTGAGCATCCGGACGCAACGTTATATCGCTATCGAGTGTACCCAGCGTAAACTCCACGATATCGTCTTGCCCAGTGGGTGCGTGAAACGTCATGCTTGATCCACAGCTATCACAAAACTGGCGTGTAGTCCCATTATCGGCAACGTAGCTTTTAAGGTGCTCCTCTCCCTCGATCCAACGGAAACGCTCCTTTCTAGCCTCACCAAAGGTAGCAAATGCGGCACCATGAAATTTTCGGCACATCGAGCAGTGGCAGTGAGCCGTTAGGTTAGTCATCTCATCGACTTCGTATTTGATTGCGCCACACAGGCATTGGCCTTTGTACGGTTTGTCTTCGTTCTTTTTCATCTTTTTCACCACGTCGACTAATAGACCCACTCGTTATAAGACACAACAACCACTTCAACAGAGACCAGCAGCGTTGTCAGCACCAACCAACGGGATATCCGGTAGGTTGTCCTTCACATCTTGATAGTTTTTACCGTTCAACAGCGCATCCACAACAACTGGCAACGGCTCATCCCATATCTCCAGCAGATCAGCTTCCCCTGCCGTGATGATTGGATAGGCCAACTGCTCGACTGGTGGCATAAATTGAGCATTCACGCCCGGTTTGTTACCCCGCGCATCAATGCGATACCAACCATACTCCTCATGAAACACGGCATTTAGACCGTGTAGACAAAACGGAGGCTCATCATCTTCGATAGTCAGCCGCTGATAGCATAGCCCTGCTGGGATTGAGTTTGCCCGCAGCAACGCAGCCAGCAGGTGACTTTTAGCGTAACAATACCCTGTACCATGCTCCAGCACCTCCGATGCCTTGCAGGTAACGGGGTTCAGTTTATAATCCAAGCTGT
>JAKSCN010000151.1 GCA_022360595.1 Chromatiales bacterium | reverse complement strand
TGGGCGGCGCGCGGACCGAACTGCTACCCCATCAGCTCTACATCGCGCATGAAGTGGGCAAGCGCCTGGCGCCTCGTGTGCTCCTGGCCGATGAAGTGGGCCTGGGCAAAACCATTGAAGCCTGCCTGATTCTGCACCACCAGATCCTCACCGGCCAGGTCTCTCGGGTGCTGATTGTCGTTCCTGACTCCCTACTGCACCAGTGGCTGGTGGAGCTGCTGCGCCGCTTCAATTTGCAGTTCAGCTTGTATGATGAGAGCCGCTGCAAAGCCATTGAAACCTCAGACCAGCACAACAACCCGTTTCTGGCTGAGCAGCTCGTACTCTGCGGCCTTTCACTGCTGACCGACAATCCGCAGCGCCACAAACAGGCGCTACAAGGCGAATGGGACCTGCTGATTGTTGACGAGGCCCACCACCTGACCTGGAGCCCCGAACAGGTAAGTGTAGAGTACCAGGCCATTGAAGGGCTGGCCCAACAGACACCCGGTGTCCTGCTGCTCACTGCCACACCAGAGCAGTTGGGCCGCGCGAGTCACTTTGCCCGCCTGCGGCTGCTGGACCCTAACCGCTTCCATGACCTGGACACCTTCCTGGCCGAAGAGCAGAGCTACCAACCAGTCGCCGATGCCGTCTCTCAACTGTTGGATGAGAACCAGACACCCGACCAACAGAGCACCCAGCAACTCCTCAGCCAACTCGACGAAGCTGAGAGTATTCCATTGCTGGCTACATTCACTAACCCGGAACGCAGCGATGCCGAAAAAGAGCAGGTTCGGGAACAGCTCATCGACCGACTGCTTGATCGTCACGGCACCGGCCGGGTGCTGTTTCGCAACACCCGTAACCGCATCAAAGGCTTCCCCAAGCGCCAACTGCACAGCTATCCGCTAGCCCTGCCGGAGGCCTACCAGCGCTTCCTTGATGATGAAGAGACACCACCCGAACAGCTCCTCACCCCCGAAGCGCTCTATCGCGGCCATCCGGGCACGCCCTGGTATGAGTTCGACCCCCGGGTCGAGTGGCTGATCAACACCCTTGGCCGCTTGCAGGACGAGAAAGTCCTACTGATCTGCGCCCACGCCTCCACCGCGCTGGAACTGAGTGAAGCCCTGCGCCTGCGCGAAGGCATCCTGGCTGCGGTATTCCACGAAGGCTTGAGCATTGTCGAACGGGATCGGGCCGCCGCCTGGTTTGCTGACCAGGAGGCTGGCTGCCAACTGCTGATCTGCTCTGAGATCGGGAGCGAAGGGCGCAACTTCCAGTTCGCCTCCAACCTGATCCTGTTTGATCTGCCACTCAACCCCGACCTGTTGGAACAGCGTATTGGCCGCCTTGACCGCATCGGTCAGAAATCGACCATTCAACTGCATGTACCCTACTTTGAAGAGAGCGGCCAAGCAGTACTGCTGCGCTGGCTGGACGAAGGACTGACCATCTTCAACGGCCCCTGCCCGGCAGGAAACAGCCTATTTCGCCAACTGCAGCCTGCCCTGTTGGAAGCCCTGGAAGTGAACGACCCCGATCAGGCCCAGATCGAACAGCTCATGGCCACCACCCAACAACTGCACCAAGAGCTGAACGAAGCCCTTCAGAAGGGGCGCGACCACTTATTGGAAATCAACTCCTGTCGCGAACCCACAGCCAGTGAGATCAAACACCAGATCGAGATCCAAGAGAGCGAGCACCCGCTGCCCGCCTACCTCGACAATCTTCTGGCCCGCTTCGGTGTGGATACCGAAGAACACTCGCCCGGCAACATCATTCTGCGTCCAGGCAACCACATGATCACCGACAGCATCCCCGGCCTGCTGCCCGAAGGAATGACCTGCACCTTTGATCGCCACACCGCGCTGAGCCACGAAGACCGCCACTTCCTCACCTGGGAACACCCACTCACCCGTGGCTGTATCGAGATGGTGACCAACCTGGAACAGGGCCGTAGCTGTGCTGCCACCCTCAAACACCCGGCGATAACCTCTGGCTCACTGATGCTGGAGATGCTCTTTATCCTCCACTGCCCGGCCCCCAAAGTGCTGCAAGCGGGACGCTTTCTGCCGGCCATACCAATCCGTCTGCTGATCAACCAAAAGAACCAAGAGATCTCCGGCCAACTGGATTACAACACCTTCAGCCAGGCACTGAGCCCGCTGGAAAAACCCACGGCAAAAAAGATCATTCAATCCCTGCGCGGCCACATTGGCAAGATGATCGAACAAGGCGAGACGATCGCCAATCAACAGCGTGAACAGTTTATTGCTGAGGCCATCCGTCAATCCACTGAACACTTCAGTCAAGAGAGCGAACGCCTGCTGGCCCTCCAGAAAGTGAACCCCAATGTTCGCCCGGAAGAGATCGAAGCGATGATGACCAGCGTCGAAATCCTCCACGAACATCTGTTGGAAGCCCAGATGAAGCTGGACGCCATTCGACTGGTAGTGAGTATCTAAAATGAAATTTAGTGATCTGAAAATTGGTGAAACGTTTCAACTGGATAGCGAAAGCTACCGTAAAACCGGCCCATTACTGGCCTCCAAACTGGAAGGCGGCGGGCAAAAACCGATGCGCCGCTCCCAAGCAGTGACGCTCATCGACGCACCATCAACAGGTAGCCCTTCGGAAGAGAAAGCCCTCCCGCTGAAAAGCAGCCTGGATGCCTATCACACCAAGTTGGAAGCGCTCTTGGCAGAAACACTCAACGACGAACAACTGAACTCACTCAGAAAACCGCTACATATACTCAGGCAGCAACTCCACCGCAACCTAAACCTCGACTAACCTATCTGTTGCTGAGCGGGCGCTCCAGCATAACCCCTTACTGGAGCCGCTCCCTATAAACCGATAAACCCCAAGGCTTGATCGACTGCGGTTAGATCGCTAACTGCCTGATGATTGGCCACACGATTTCCGACCAGTACAAAATTAAAACCCAACTCGCTGCACGCTTTCTTATCCCATGCCGCATCACCAAAATAGGTTAGCTTATGATCGGAAGCAACATTCGCCTTGGCCTTGGCAATTTTCATAATCTCTGTGCGTGCATAGTGATCATTCGATGAAGCAATTGGAATACCAGCATAATCGATACCCGCAGAATCGAGCTTCAACTTTGCCGTCTCCAACCAGCCACCCGTTGCAATGGATAGACTGACGTTATCCATCGTTTTCAGCCGGGCGATAAACGCGGTGGCCCCAGGCACCTCCCGCACTGGAGAGGCTGCTACATGCTGGGAAATTTTATCGACAAATACTCCCTTAACCTTTTTCTGAATCTCCCCCTGCCTATCCATAAACCCAATTCGTTTAAGGTGCTGATTCAGAATCCCTGTATCGGTGATATGGGGGTAGCTGCTCCAATCCGTGTCCAGCTCATGGCCCAAGACCTCGGCAATAGACTCCAAATAACAGGCCTCGTCAAAATCATAGGACTTAACCAAGGTACCATCCACATCAAACATTACATGGTGCACAAATCTCTCCTTGTGGCCTGCTATACATTCAACACTTCCGGCCCAAATGAATTATCGATCACCAACTGCCACTTGCCATTTAACGCAATCTAACCAGAAAGCTGGTCACGCACTTCCATCAGCGCAAAGCCCAAAAGATTCAATCCTTTCCATCTGTTCGGGTTCTCCGACGCTGTATCATCCTGAGCTAAGCCAATGCCCCAAATTTTATCGACGGGGCTCGCCTCCACTAACACATGATTGCTCGTATTTAGAAGAAACGTTTTCAGCTCAGGATTTTGAGAAAACTTAACCAGGTTTGCATCAACCACAATATCGAAGCGATGTTTCAGCCAAGTCTGCTCATTAAAACCTGATACCTGACGGCCCAAGGCTTTTGCGTCGCCCGGATTAGTTGCAGCCAGTACCTTTTCAGCGATGGCTGTATCACCAAAGAGTTTGGCCTTGTGATACATCATGTAATGCTCAGCCGTAACAAACCTCTTTCCCTCTTCCTGAAACGGCGACTCATACCATTGACTGAAACAACTTTTGGAAACACCTGCTTTTCCTTTCTGGTGTCCCCAAAAGAACAGATACTTCACTTTATTGCCACGATTCACATAATCGGCAAGCTCTTCTCTATTGCGTATTTTCAAGTTACTTCCCTATCTCGATGGTTTTAATGCTCGTTGTTATGCATCAACGTGATCACAACATTTCCCTTTTTGCGCCCCTCATCCACATACCGGTGCGCTTCGGCAATCTGCTCCAGCGGATAACGTCTATCGATGACGGACTTTAACTGACCCGCCTCAATAAGCTCTTTGAGAAAAATGAGATCCTTTGATTTATAGGCGGCAAATCGAAATAGTACTGTCTTGCGGCTTGTCATTGAAGTCCATACTCCCCGTACCATATCCGACAACACAGGATTGGCCAAAAGGTAACGCCCATTTTTCGTGAGCGATCTGACACTCCGTGAAAACGAACTCTTGCCTACCACGTCAAAAATAACATCATAGCGCTCACCGCTTTGAGTGAAATCCTCCTGCCTGTAATCAATGACGTGATCTGCACCAATCGAGCGCAGCATATCCAACTTCTCACGGCTATCCACACCGGTCACTTCAGCACCAAAGTACTTGGCAAGCTGCACCGCAAAGGAGCCGATATTCCCAGCCGCACCGTTGATAAGCACTTTATCACCACGCTGAATATTGCCCATTCTAAGATAATGCAGTGCATTAAGTCCGCCGGTAGGCACAGCGGCGGCTTCCTCATAGGTCATATTGGTTGGCTTTAATGCCAGCGGCTTATCTTCACGCATACACTTATACTCGGCATATGCGCCAAAACTGACTTCGGTAGCGGCAAAAACCTGATCACCTTTGCTAAACAGCTTTACATCTTTACCGACGAACTCAACCTCCCCGGCCAACTCCTGTCCCAATATAGTGACTCTGGTTGGTCTTATTAATCCTATATAAAACCGCAAGGGGAGCCAAAACCAGAGCGGAAACGTAAAACTGCGAAGCTCACAATCCCCCGCCACGACAGTTGTCGCGTAAGTTCTTATCAATACTTCATTGTCCTTGGGAACCGGTTTATCCACCTCTTTGAGCTGAAGCACATCCGGCGGGCCATATTCTGTGTACACAACCGCTTTCATGAGCACACTTCCCTCATTGCACCAGGGCCTGTTAACAGGCCCTGGAAAAGTTGTATCAATATCCACCACCACGGCTGACTCCCGAAGGCCCAAGACAATCGGCCAGCCAATCAGTGGTTGGGAAAAGAGTGATCTATACCAGTCAGAAAACGAGTGACACGCCGCTCACTTGCGCTCCATGCGCTCTACCAGTTTTTCCAACTGCTGTGCCACCGCATCCCAGATCCCCATGGGCCCGGTCTTGCCGATCTGCTCCTCCTGCCAGTTCTCCTTGGACCGGAGCTTGAGTTCATCGACATGACTGGCAAGCTTATCCCGCTCTCGCCGCAAAACCGCCAGATCCTCACTGATTTGCGAATCCTCAGTACTCTCGGCCTTTTTCTCCTCGGCCTGCCCCAACAGCTCATCCAAGCGTGTCAGCCGCACTTCATGCTCTCTAATGTGTTGCTCGGCAAGTTTATTAACGTCGGCCATATAGTTGCCCTCCGCTTCATTTGCCTCTTACGAGGCCCTAACTTCCTTAAATTTTAGACAAGTATTGATTAAGAGTAGTAGTGGGTTTGAGAGCTCATTGTTTCAAAAGGAATACTTCTGGTTTCAGGCCCGACTTTCAGCAGCAGGTTTTTTTCATTGAATACAATCAGTTAGAAAACACATACGGAACATAAGAGTAGCTGAATGATCATGGGTTTCCTCAGTATTGCTGTGGCATGTGGATTGTGCATCGTCATCCATATTTGGGGAAACAGAAGAATACGAGAACTAAAAATATCAACTTGGTTTTGGTTCCTTGGCAGACACATCCCTTACTCTGAAATACTTCACTAGCACTGTAAAAGACGCAAATAGATGATCAGAAACATATCATTTGCCGCATAGCATCAAGACCACCACATAATCAACTCATAAACTCCCAACAAATATGGTAATAGATCACAGTAATGATCCAGGCACCCCGTTATAATCGCCGGCCAATAGTAGATGATGGCGACGCAGCCATTAGCACCTTCAGCTAAGCAAGCCCCACGATAATTGTCATAGCAGGATACCTTGCTTCAGCTTTAGCAT
>JAKSCN010000617.1 GCA_022360595.1 Chromatiales bacterium | reverse complement strand
CCCATGGCATGCCAGGGCAACCCTGTGGTAGCTGGAGTATCCGCTTGTTCGTTCATGTCATGACCCCTTTAGGCTACTGCCTCGACGGTAGTTGAAAGGTACCGCCAGATATCAGGAAGCTTAGACATAATTTTCTATAAGTGAGTTTTCGGTGTTTGATAATTCGTTGAGCAAGCCAGAGATAGGGGGCGCCTTCCATCCCCCCATTCAAGTGCAGCCTATTACTTAACCAGCAAAAATTGTCCACTTGGAATTTTCAAGTGCTAAGTCTTATGAAGTGTTTGAGTCTAGTTCTGATGGGTTGGCAGATGAGATTGCACAATACGGAGTGTGGCGTAGCTGGTCATGATGATGTGCTAAATAACCCCCTTTCTTATTCCTCTTCGATTCAGCGGCTGATAAAATGGCCAGCAATAGCACAACTCATTGCATGGAGACTCTATGAAATACGGACTACTCACCTCCCTTGTTCTATTGTTCCCTCTCTCCGTCAATGCTGGAATTTATAAGTGTGTAGTAGATGGAAAAACTACTTTTAGTCAGAGTCCATGTGCTCCCGATGCCCAAGAGATAACTATAAAAAAACAGCCTGCTCCCTATAAGGAAGCCGCTACCCAAAGAACAGAAAAGATTAATGCCGCACTTGATGAGGTGGGGCGGAAAAATCAAATTACACGACTAGAGAAAAAAGAGAGTGCGCTGCAGCGGAAGATTAGTCGCTTGGATCGCGAACGTGATGCCGAACTGAAAAAGCTCGAAAGAAAGAAAAGGAGAGCCGAAAATAACTTTGCCGGCGCCACATGGGAGCAAAGTATCTCGGAAGAGATGCAGGCAGTATCGATGACCTACGCTGATAAAATTCAGGTGGAAAGAGACAAACTTAAATTTGTCCGAGATGAAATAACAGCACTTAAACGGGAAAAGTAGACTGCGTGCTAGGTTAGACGAAACCGCTATAAGCTTATCTTGATAGCAGTGAGTATTCAGATTTATCTAATACCGAAATAAGAGATAGTAGATTAGATCTGGTTGGAAGATATCTGATGAATTTAAGGGATAGAAAGTTCATAGATATCCGCTGCGGATTGGCTGAATCTGACCTGTTGGCGGCAAGAGGTCAAATATAAGATGACAAGAAAAAAGCCCTTAACCTATTAAAGCTTAAGGGCTTTTATTTGTTGGTGCCGAGGAGAGGACTTGAACCTCCACGGGCTAAACGCCCACTAGCACCTGAAGCTAGCGTGTCTACCAATTTCACCACCTCGGCCTGGAATCTTTTGCCGCCAATCGGCGTCAAATCATCCGAGGACGCGAACTTTACAGCGACAGCAGGGGGTTGTCAACGCTACAATGCAAAGAAATTTAAAGTTATCAGGAAAAGAGCATTGGCAAGAGAATCCAACAGTAACAAAAGAGGCCAAATTGACCCGCACCGGGCTGGGGAAGCAAAGAAGTATGACAACCCCATTCCAAGTCGTGAGTTCATTATCGAACAGTTGACCGAGTACGGTGCGCCGATCGGTTTTGTCGAGCTTGCTGAGCTGTTGAGGCTCTATAAGGAGCAGGATCTCGAAGCGTTGTCCCGTCGTGTCAATGCTATGGAGCGTGATGGTCAAGTAGTACGCAACCGCCGGGGCGGTATCTGTGTGGTAAACCACAAAGATTTGATTACCGGGCGCGTGATAGGCCATCCGGACGGTTTTGGTTTCCTCAAGCCGGATGATGGTGGCGAGGATCTGTTTCTATCACCCCGCAACATGCGGCCTCTGCTGCATGGTGATAAAGCGGTGGTGCGAATTGTCGGTGTTGATCGCCGGGGGCGCAAAGAGGGTGCTGTTGTCGAAGTGTTGGAGCGGGGTAATCACCAAGTAGTGGGACGTATCTACCTGGAAAGCAATGTTGGCTTTGTGGTGCCCGATAATAAGCGCATCCACCAGGATCTGGTGATACCCGTCGACGACCAAGGTGGCGCTGGCCACGGTCAGATGGTGATTGCCGAGATTGTTGAACAGCCCAATAAGCGCTCGCCGCCGATTGGACGGGTTGTTGAGGTGCTGGGAGATCATATGGCCCCAGGTATGGAGATTGATATCGCTATAAGAACCCATGAGTTACCGGTTGAGTGGCCAGAAGCTGTTGCCGATGAGGTGTTGGCGTTTGGCGATGAAGTACCAGCAGAAGCGACGCAAGGGCGTGTGGATCTGCGTCGCCTGCCGCTGGTTACCATTGATGGCGCCGATGCCCGGGATTTTGATGATGCAGTCTATTGTGAGAAGAAACCCAAAGGCTGGAAGCTGCTGGTTTGTATTGCTGATGTCTCCGCCTATGTGATGCCGGGTAGCGCCCTTGACCGGGAGGCCCGAGCCAGAGGGAACTCTGTCTATTTCCCGGATCGGGTGATTCCCATGCTGCCCGAAGTGCTCTCCAACGGACTCTGTTCGCTCAACCCCGATGTCGATCGTCTCTGCATGGTTTGCGAGATGCATATCGATCACGCGGGTAAAATCACTCGTTCCCGCTTTTTTGAAGGGGTGATGCGGTCTCACGCGCGCCTGACTTATGACAAGGTTGCCGCCATGCTGCTGGATGGCGATCCTAAGTTGTGCGAACGATATGCTGAGCTGTTACCGCATTTGCATGAGCTTTATGCGCTCTATCAGGTGCTGCATCGCTCGCGCAGTGTGCGCGGCGCCATCGATTTTGATACCACAGAGACACGCATCATTTTCAATGATCAGCAGAAGGTCGATACCATCGTGCCGCTGGTGCGCAATGATGCCCATAGGTTGATCGAAGAGTGTATGCTCGCTGCCAATGTAGCAGCAGCGCGTTTTCTATTACGGAAAAAACTGCCGGCGCTGTTTCGCATTCATGAAGGACCAACTGCCGATAGGCTGGAGGATCTGCGGGCGTTTCTGGCGGAGCTGGGGCTGTTTCTTGCGGGAGGCGATACTCCCGATGCCAAGGACTATGCTGATCTACTGAATTCAGTGAAAGACCGGCCCGATGCCCACTTGATTCAGACAGTGCTGCTGCGCTCTATGTCTCAGGCCGTCTACAGTTCGGACAACATAGGGCACTTTGGTCTCTCGTTTCCTGCCTATACTCACTTCACATCCCCCATCCGTCGCTATCCTGATCTGGTTGTGCATCGCGCCATCAAACATCTACTTGCTGGTGGAGACAAACACGACTTCGAGTATGGTGCGACTGAGCTGGAGACGTTGGGCGAGCACTGCTCCGCCACCGAGCGTCGGGCCGATGAGGCGACCCGGGATGTGGTCTCTTGGCTGAAGTGCGAATACATGATGGATAAAATAGGCGAGTCGTTCGACGGTACGATTACCAGTGTCACCTCGTTTGGCATCTTTGTGGAGCTGGATGAGATTTATGTGGATGGTCTGGTCCACATCACCTCGCTGGATAAGGACTACTACCACTTTGATCCCGTCGGCCATCGTCTGACTGGCGAACGCTCGGGCGAGGTTTATCGTCTTGGCGATCGCGTACGTATTACCGTCGCTGCTGTCAATCTGGACGAGCGCAAACTCGATTTCGTACTGGTGGAGAAAAGGGATAGTAAAGGAGCCGGGCCGGCTGCTAAACGGCGAGCCCGAAAGCGTAAAGCCAAAGCTGTTGCCAAGGCCGCCAACCCCAACTCAAATAAGCCCAACTCTAAGAAAGTTGAGCAGCGGGCCGAGCAACCTAAGAAAAAACGCAAAAAGGCATCTGATAAGAAGCAGGCCAAAAAGAGGGATAAGAGCAAAAACGCCCGTAAAGAGACGAAAAAGGGCAAGCGCAGTAAGAGTAAAAAAGTATGAGTGCCCAGCATCTGATAGCGGGCGTGCATAGTGTGCGCACTGCTTTGAAACACGGTAGTGGATCGGTGAGCGGTGTCTGGGTTGAGGCCAGGCGCAAAGATCGCCGCATTAAAGAGATCATCTCCCTGGCCAAAGAGTTGCGTGTACCACTCAACCACGTGTCGCGCGATGAGTTGGATAAGTTGGTGCCTGGCGCCAATCATCAAGGCGTTGTGGCTAAAGTTACTGCACCGGCGGCTCAGGATGAGCGATCGTTGAAGACTCTGATTTCAGAGCTGCAAGAGCCCCCTTTTCTGTTGATACTGGATAGTGTGCAAGATCCCCACAACCTGGGAGCCTGTCTGCGCAGTGCGGATGCTGCGGGTGTGCATGCGGTTATTGCGCCGAAAGACCGCTCAGCGGGATTGACGCCAACCGCATGCAAGGTGGCCAGCGGCGCGGCTGAGACTATACCCTTTATCCAGGTGACTAATCTGTCGCGTACCCTCAAGTGGCTGCGTGATGAGATCGGTATCTGGGTGATCGGCACGGCTGGTGAGGCTGAAGATCTGGTCTATAGTGGTAATTTGACCGGCGCCTTGGCGATTGTCATGGGCGGGGAAGAGAGTGGTCTGCGCCGTCTGACTCGTGAGAATTGTGATCAACTGGTAAAACTGCCCATGGCCGGTTCGGTGGAGAGCCTGAATGTCTCTGTGGCGGCGGGTATCTGTCTGTTTGAAGCGGTGAGACAGCGCCGCATTAAACAGTAATTAGTGTTAACAGGCTCTAGGGCATATTGGAAGCCGTTTTCGGCTTCCCGCCTCGCTGTATCAGATTACCTGCCACAATCAATATCAATCCGGCAATGCTACTCCAAAGAATCTCCTCACCAACCAGAAAATGGATCAGCACCAAGGAGAGAAATGGTGCGAAGTAGATCAGCGTGGCGATTCTGACCGTGCTGGTGGTGAGCCGCATTGCCTGCAGCCAAAGCACAAAAGCCACGCCCATCTCGACAATACCCACATAGACTGCGCCGGCAATGCCCTCAACCGTGATTGAATGGAAGCCGCCAGTAACCCACATCAGCAAGCCCAGCAAGGGGAGGGCGGTGATGAAGTTTAGAAACAGTGACACGACGGGGTCCAGCTTGATCCGGGTGTTGTAGATCCAATAGAAAGACCAGATCAATGTGCTGATCAGAGCCAGTGCTACCCCTGGTAGACTGCTGAATGAGAGGGTAAACGGCTCACCGTGCGTGACAATTACCACGACACCCGTGTAGCAGACCAGAATAGAGAGCAACTCTATGCGGGATAGGCGGTGACCCAGTAACGGCACCGAGAGTAGGGACAAGGTGATCGCCCAAGTGTAGTTAATCGGTTGAGCCTCCTGGGCTGGTAGCAGGTCATAGGCTTTGAACAGCACCAGATAGTAGAGTAGCGGGTTGAGCAGACCCAGCAATACGCCCCGTTTCAGATCGTGCCGCTTGAGGGTTGTTAGAATTGCGAAGCGCCCGGTGAACATGATTAAAACAAAGAGCGTCAAACTGGAGGTCAGGCAGGCGTAAAACAGCAACTGGAGGGGCGACAGATAGCCCAGGGAGAGCTTAAAGGCAGTCGCCACCGTAGACCAGAGCAGCACTGTGGTGATCGCATAAGAGAGCGCCTTTTGTTGATCGTGCATGGGGTATTGTGCGCTGAATTCAGGGAGTTGGGATAGATGGGAGTGTATCCCGAGGTGCCGGCCAGCGCCAAACGGCACTTTCTTCTCGCTTGCCGAGTCGGACAACTGCCTGGAATGAAAGTCATTTTTGGCATTGCAGCAGAAGCGATTGGACGGTAAAATGCCCGGCTTTCCTGGGTATGGAGGCGACTCCGTGCCTTAACCCTTGCTTCACCGCATGCATTGCGGGAGGCTGTCACTAATCCGAAAGGGGATAAAATGCGACACTATGAAGTAGTTTTTCTGGTCCACCCGGATCAGAGTGAGCAGGTGCCCAGCATGATTGAGCGTTACCGTTCAATCATCGAAACCAAAGGTGGTGCGATCCACCGCCTGGAAGACTGGGGCCGCCGTCAACTGGCATATCCAATTCAAAAACTGCCTAAAGCGCACTACGTTCTGATGAACATCGAGTGTACAGGCGAAGCGTTGGAAGAGCTGGAAAGCAGCTTCCGTTTCAACGATGCAGTTCTGCGTAACATGGTTCTGAAACGCAAACAGGCCGTCACTGAAGCATCACCGCTGGTCAAGTCTGATGACAAAGAAGACTCACGTCCAGCTAGCAACGAATCTGAGTCTAAAGGCGAAGAGTAAGTTTCTCAGTGACCTGTCACCTGAGCTAAATTGAATTGAGGTAAAAAAACAATGTCACGTTATTTTCGTCGTAGAAGATACTGCCGTTTTACTGCTGAAGGCATCACTGAGATCGATTACAAAGATCTGAACTTGCTGAAGGCCTACATCAGTGAAACCGGGAAAATCGTACCTAGCCGTATTACAGGTACTAAAGCGAAATATCAGCGTCAGCTTTCCGAGGCGATCAAACGCGCTCGTTACCTGGCGTTGCTGCCGTACACCGACAGCCACTAAGACTGTTGGTAGTCTGGAGTCCGTGTAAAGACTCTGGACGTTGTTTGACACTGCGAGTCCTCTAAATAAAGATGCGTTTTTTGGCGTCTGCGGTAATGCGGGGTAAGTCCCAGGCGGTGATGATAGTCACGGTCCTGGCTATGCTTTCGTTGATGTTTCCGCCGGCCAGCATTCTGAGTGCAGCCGCGATAGCGTTGGTAACTCTGCGTTTGGGCTGGAAGGACAGCGCAACGGTACTGGTATTGGCCGGTGTCGCTTGCGGTCTACTCGCACAGTTGATCTTGGGAGTACTTCTCCACGCAGTTGGGTTTGTGCTTCTGATGTGGTTGCCAGTCGTCGTTCTGGCGTTGCTGCTGAGAACCAGTCGATCATTAGCGATTGCGATTCAAGGTGGCATTGCGATGGCGGTGATTGCGATCTTGGTGCAGTTTGCACTGACCGATGATCTGATCAGCGACTGGCGTCCTCTGCTGGAGCCGTTCAGCGAGGCCTTGATTGAGGCCAAAATGCTTGAACCTGCTCAGCAGGAAACCTTGGTAACAACCATGGCGCAGTGGATGCCGGGTATTCTTGCCGCGGGTATTCTTCTGCAGTCGCTGGCGGGGCTGCTGTTGGCCCGCTGGTGGCAGGCGATGCTCTATAACCCGGGGGGCTTCAAGCAGGAGTTCCACCAGTTGCGGTTGAGCAGGGTGCTGGCATTGGCGACATTGGTCGTTGTGGTTGCCAGATTGCTGCTGAGCGGTGGTGCCGGTGCGCTGGCCGATGCCTTGATGATGGCGTTGATCGCTGGTTGGTTTCTGCAAGGTTTGGCATTGGCGCATGGTGCGCTGGGTCTACTGGGTGTCAACAACGGATGGCTGATAGGTATCTACCTGCTGCTGATTTTTGCTATGCCGCACATGGTGATGGTGTTAGCCTCAGCAGGATTTGCAGATGCCTGGTTTGATTTTAGGGCGCGTCTGGCTGGGAATAAAAATTCCGCCTAGATACGCTGAAGATTTAATACCTGTACAGGGGTAATAACGATGGAAGTTATTCTGTTAGAAAAAGTTGAAAACCTGGGTACCTTGGGTGACCAGGTCAAGGTACGTCCCGGTTACGGCCGCAATTTCCTGATTCCATCAGGTAAAGCTGTTCCGGCTACCAAAGAGAATGTTGCCGAGTTTGAAGCACGTCGTGCAGAGCTGGAAAAACAGGCTGCAGAAGCACTGGCTGCTGCTGAAGCGCGTAAAGCCAAGCTGGAAGCACTGACTGTCAGCATCGCTCGTAAGGCTGGTGATGAAGGTCGTCTGTTCGGTTCTGTCGGTACTGCCGATATCGCCGCTGCAGCCACTGAAGCGGGTGTTGAACTGGAAAAACGCGAAGTGCGTCTGCCTTCCGGCCCATTCCACACTACCGGTGAGTTCGAAGTCAATCTGCACCTGCACACCGACGTTGATGCCGTACTGAAGCTGACTGTTGTTGCTGAAACTGAATAAGTTTCACAATAACCGTAGGTCAGAAGCCGCTGGGTTCTGTTGAGAGCCCAGCGGTTTTTTTGTGGCGGCTTTTTTATGCTAAATTCCATACTCATTCATTTACCGTAGATCACCATGCAAGAGACAGCCATTCCCGTTACTGCGCCAGAAGACGCCGGCGCTACCGACAGCCTGAAGGTGCCACCCCATTCGATTCAGGCGGAGCAGTCGGTACTGGGAGGCTTGATGCTGGATAACAGCGCATGGGATCAGATTGCCGACCGTGTGTGCGAGGATGATTTCTACCGTCGCGAGCACCGCCTGATCTTCCGCTCGGTGGAGGCGTTGGCGGAGAAGGGGCGTCCCTATGATGTGATCACGCTCTCTGAGGAGCTGGAGCGGCATGCCCAACTGGATGAGGCGGGTGGGCTTGCCTATCTCGGCAGCTTGGCCAAAGACACACCGAGTGCGGCCAATATCAAGGCCTACGCCGATATTGTGCGTGAGCACTCGGTCATGCGCCAACTGATTCATGTTGGGACGGATATCGCCAACAGTGGATTTCAGCCAGAAGGGCGCGACAGCGCTCAATTGCTCGACGAGGCCGAGCAGAAGGTGTTTGAGATTGCGGAGCAGGGTTCGCGCGGCAAGGGTGGTTTTGTCGGAATCAAAACGCTGTTGACCAAGGCGGTGGATAAGATCGAGACTCTGTTTGAGCAGGACGAGCCGATCACAGGTTTGACCACCGGCTTTACCGATTTGGACGGCATGACCTCTGGATTACAGCCATCCGATCTGGTCATTGTTGCCGGTCGCCCCTCGATGGGAAAAACCACCTTTGCAATGAACCTGTGCGAAAACGTTGCGATCAACAGTGGAAAGCCGGTGGCGGTGTTCAGTATGGAGATGCCGGGTGAGCAGCTGGCGATGCGTATGATGTCCTCCCTTGGGCGTATCGATCAGCACCGTATTCGCACCGGTAAACTGGAGGATGATGAGTGGCCGCGACTCACCTCAGCAGTGAGTATTCTGGCAGAGGCCAAGTTCTTTATCGACGATACGCCTGCGATGACACCGACCGAGGTGCGCGCCCGTTCCCGCCGCTTAATGCGCGAACACGGCGAATTGGGTCTGATTATGATCGACTATCTGCAACTGATGCAGTCGCCGGGTCATGCCGAAAACCGCACCAATGAGATCTCCGCTATCTCCCGTGGTCTGAAAGCGCTGGCTAAAGAGCTGAACGTGCCGGTCATTGCGCTCTCCCAGCTTAACCGCAGTCTGGAACAACGCACCAATAAACGGCCGATTATGTCGGATCTGCGTGAATCTGGGGCGATTGAGCAGGATGCCGATATTGTCATGTTTATTTACCGGGATGAGGTCTATAACGAAGACACTACCGATAAGGGCATAGCCGAGATCATTATCGGTAAACAACGTAACGGTCCAATCGGTACTGTTCGCCTCACATTCCTGGGGCAATTTACCAAATTCGAAAACTTTATCGATGATGTCTATCAGGATGACTACTGAGCCTGATGTGCAACTGGAATGCCGATGAGTCGAACTGCAACCAATAAAAAGGGGGGAAAGTCCCTCTATAGCTGCACCGCATGCGGTGGCCAGTTTCCCAAATGGTCGGGGCAGTGTCCTGACTGCCAAGCCTGGAATACGTTGGAAGAGTCACGGGTGGCGCCGACCACATCGCGTAACCCCCGTTTTGCCGGCTATGCCGGTGCTGCCGATCAGAACCGGGTTCAGATCCTTTCTGAGGTCAAAGCGGAAGAGACCCGTGGTGAGCCAACGGGTATTGGTGAACTAGATCGTGTCCTGGGTGGCGGCTTAGTGCGTGGCTCGATTGTGTTGATTGGTGGCGATCCCGGTATTGGTAAATCGACGCTACTGATTCAGGCGTTGGCTGAGCTTTCAGTTCGGATGAAAACCCTCTATGTGAGTGGTGAAGAGTCTCCGGGCCAGATCAGCCTGCGCGCTCAACGTTTGGGGCTGGATGGCGATCAAGTGAGGCTACTGGCCGAAACCGGGGTGGAGCGGATGCTGGCTGTGGCCGAAGAGGAGAGGCCCGCGGTGATGGTGGTTGATTCCATTCAAACCGTTTACACCGAGCAGCTTCAGTCAGCACCAGGCTCGGTTGCTCAGGTACGCGAGTCCGCGGCCCAGTTGGTTCGCTTTGCCAAACAGACCGGTACAGCGGTCTTTCTGGTTGGTCACGTTACCAAAGAGGGGGCGTTGGCAGGGCCCCGGGTGTTGGAGCACATGGTGGATACCGTGCTCTATTTTGAGGGTGAGGCCGGTTCTCAATTTCGTCTGATCCGCACCATCAAAAACCGCTTTGGCGCTGTTAATGAACTGGGCGTCTTCGCCATGACGGACAAGGGTGTTCGTGAAGTGAGCAATCCATCGGCGATTTTCCTATCTCGCCATGAAGAGGAGGTGCCGGGCAGCTCGATTCTGATCACCCGCGAAGGAAGCCGTCCTCTACTGGTCGAGGTGCAAGCCTTGGTGGATGATAGCCCGCTGGCCAATCCGCGTCGCGTCACCCTGGGGTTGGAGCAGAATCGCCTGTCGATGCTGTTAGCGGTGCTGCATCGTCATTGTGGTATTGCCATGTTTGATCAGGATGTCTATGTGAATGTGGTCGGCGGGGTGCGCATTACCGAGACTGCCGCCGATTTAGCGGTATTGATGGCGGTGCTCTCCAGTTTTCGTGATCGCCCGTTGCCCAGGGATCTGGCTGTTTTTGGTGAAGTGGGATTGGCAGGGGAGATACGTCCGGTTCCCAATGGTCAGGAGCGGTTGCGCGAAGTTTCCAAGCACGGTTTCAAACGTGCCATTGTGCCGCAGAAAAATGCGCCCAAAGGGGGTGTACCCGGCATGGAGCTGATCGTTGTGGATCGGCTGCCCGATATCCTGGATCAGATCTGATCAGTATAGGGCCTGTTAACAGGCCCTAACCCAACGCTTCCAGTTCGCGCTCCAGAAGCTCGGCGTCACCCAGGTTGAGTTCAACCAGCCTGCGTAGATGGGCAATGCTCTCCATGTCTATATCCTTGCAGCGTAGTCCAACACGGCCGTTGTCGATGTGGGCTACATTTACGCGCATTGTTATCGTGGTGGCTTGCTCTGCATCGAGGAAGATACTTATCTCCGCCGCATCGCCAGGTTTACACTGCCACTCCTCAATGGTTTGTATGAGCACCCCATTGAGTGAAATATCGACGACGGTTGATTGCAGTTCGCTCTGTTGATTAATCATGACAGGTGCGTCGAAGAGAATGCGGTGGAATTTTCGGCGTTCGGTCGTCATGGGTTCCCCTAGTGGATGATAAAGCTTGCTGTATGTGTGACTTTACTAGATAGCGGCAGTTTGTTTGGTTTCTTCATAGAAACGCATCTGAATATCGCCAATTTGAATAATATTGCCATCGCTGAGCATGACACTCCTGTCGGCAATCTCTTCACCGTTGACCAGAGGTGAGCCATCACCCTCCAGATGAGTTAAGTAGTAACCATCGCTGCGATGAGCAATAACGGCGCACTGCTCACCGGATAGCCCCAGGCGAAGCAGGGAGCGCTGCAAGGGGATGGTTTTACCCAGGTGTTCGCCGTTGATGATCTGCAGGCAACTCTGTGGCAATACATCCAGAGAGCCGACCAGTTCGGCCAGTTTATCGTTGGACTTTGGGGGTGGTGGAGGGAGATCAACAGGCTGATCGATAAAATCCAGGCTGGGTGTGCTTTCGGTATAGGTCAGTGAGTAGGGGCCTAACTGCAGCACATCACCATGGGTCAGTGTGTGGTTATCTTTGCGCTCATGGTTGATGATCAATGGCTTGGTGGGGTTAAACCCAATGATTTGAAAGCTATCGTTCAGTTGCGTGATGACCGCTTGCTTGTCCGCCAGAGCTGAACTGTCAATGATGATGTCACAATCTTTACGGCGGCCGATAGAGGTGTATTTCTTAGTTAATGGATAACTATCGACAGAGCGACCCTTGTAGAACAGTGTTAGTTTTGCCATTACCAACCCATCTGGTTTTTTAGCTGTGCGATTCCCTACGCAGCTTTATTATTTGCTGCCCCTTACCTCCCTGTATAGCAACTATAGATCTATTACACCTATGTTGCGATTACAAAAAATGGTATTTATGTATCCCTAAAAAATATACTTTTTTTTCCTAACATGCAATAAAGCGAACGGGTTTAATCTGTCTCGTGATCGACTGTTGCACGTCGCTTGTCGGGTTGAATTCTGACGGTACGCACTGTGTTGTCCTGGGTCTGTAGGATCTCAACCGGATACCCTTCCAAGAGTAGACTAGTGCCCGGCTCAGGAATAGTTTCCAGGTACTCGATGATGAGGCCATTGATGGTTCTCGGGCCATCGGTAGGGAGTTCCCAGTGGAGAGTGCGCACCAACTCTTTAATATTGGCGCTACCGGCAACCAGATAGCTGCCGTCATCTTGAGGCTGCACATCTTGTACGCTGTCGGAGGGGTCGGTTACAAACTCACCGACGATCTCTTCCAACAGATCAACGAGTGTTACCAGGCCAAGGAAGTCTCCGTACTCATCCACAATCAAGCCAACGCGCTTTTTCTCACGCTGGAAGTTGAGCAGTTGGAGATTGAGGGGAGTGCCTTCCGGTACATAATAGGGTAGGTCGCAGATCTCCCGCAGCACCTCTTTGGTCAACTCGCCATGGGTCAAAGCGTGCATCGCCTTACGGGTATGAATCACGCCGATAATGTTATCGATATTGTCTTCGAACACGGGCAGGCGTGTATATTGGCTGCTCTGCAGCAGACGGATCGCCTCCTCTATGGGGTCATCCAGATTGATACCGTCCACCTCGTTGCGGGGAATCATAATGTCTTCAACATTCGCCTTTTCCAGATAGAGAATGCTAAGTAGCATCTTGCGGTGCTTTTTCGGAATCAGTGCGCCAGCTTCCATGACGACGGTACGCAGCTCTTCCTGGCTCAGGCTGTGCCCGTTGGTATCTTCTGGCGAGACACCAAAATATTTGAGAATACGGTTGGCAATGCTATTGATTATCCAGACCAGTGGATAGGTGACTTTTAACAGCGGCGTGTAGACAAATGACGCCGGGAAGGCAAGTTTCTCCGGGTGCAGTGCCGCCAGGGTTTTCGGCGTTACCTCTGCGAACAGCAGAATGACTATGGTGAGTAAGAAAGTGGATACCGCAATGGCGCCTTCCCCACCCAGACGCAAGGCGATGATAGTGGCAATGGAGGAGGCCAGAATATTGACAAAGTTATTACCGAGCAGAATCAGGCCGATCAGTCGGTCTGGGCGTTCAAGCAGTCGTTCTGCGCGGATAGCACCCTTGTGTTTGTCTTTGGCGAGATGGCGCAGGCGATAACGGTTAAGCGTCATGAGCGCCGTTTCTGAGCCAGAGAAGAATGCTGAAAGAAGAATAAGTAAAATCAGTGCGATAAAAAGCGCACTAAGGGGGATATCGCTCAAGTGGGGGAGCCTATAATAATGAACATGGTTGTCTTTCTAAGGAAGGCTGTTCAATATGTCAAGCATTGGTGCAAGAAAAGGTGTAAATCAACGGCCTGAGGGCCGAGGTATTATAGTATGTCTCACCCATTTACCGATGTGTTGGTCTATGAGGATCATCTGCCCCTGAGCTGGACACTGTGCTCTAGTCCTCAGGCGCAAATTGAGCAGGTCAACCAGCGCAATGAACGTTTATTGATGGTGCTGCATGCCAGTGAGGAGAGCCATAAGGAGGTGTTAGAGGAGAACCCAGAGCAGATGGCCGCCATTATTCGTTTAGAGGCCAAGCTGGATCTGCTCACGGACCTGGTTACTGAGTTGATCCGTTCAGGTCAAGAGGGCGCCAACTCTTACCCGGTCAAGCTCTCCGCCGTCGGTATTGAGTGGTATTGCGAAAACGTTGAGCTTCAAGCGGGTCAGGTGGTTCTGCTCTCTCTCTATCTCGACACTCGAATGGCCCAACCTTTAACGTTGCTTGCGGAAGTGCTCTCTGTGACTGCTGAGGCGGAAGGTATGGCTGTGTTATGTCTTTTTAAGGGGGTATCACCCCCAGTCACCGATCTATTGGAAAAAAGTGTATTTCGTTGTCATCGGCGTCAGGTGGCTAGCTTGAAATCTAGATCTTAGGGAGCCTCTCACAAAGAGCCAGCTTGTGTCACTCTAAAGATTAAGGAACCTCTGACTAATTCTCGGCTGATGCTCTGAGGTTCCATATGTAACAAAGAGATGTTGAGTGCTGCTATTGTAGACATCGCTGGATGACGTTGCTTCTGGCTTGCTGGATTAAAAGTGATAATGGTGATCAGATTGATGTGACAACCCCTAGGAATTATTCTCCCTCTCGGTGCCCGAAATCGATAGATTTGTTCATGAGTCTGTCATGATTTTTTGTTACGACATATTTTTGACAACTCTGAGATAAACTGTTTAACTTCACGTATAAATTAAATATTTTGTGTAAGGGAAGTGATCGAATAATGAATAAGGAGATTCTTGGGGTATATCCAATGCTAGAAAACGGGGCCGTTTTACTTGTTGATGAAAATGCCGAAAGAATTTCCTATTTGCAGAGTATTCTGACTTTCCTTGATTATCAGGTTGAAGTTTTTGCCGATGAAACCGAGCTGAAGAAACGTCTGAGCAGCAAATCTTGTGATAACTGCCTGGCGGTACTCTGCAGTCCCGATATTACCGCTGATCAGGCTGAAAAAATCATTGAGATAGCTGAAAAATCGGCACTCAAACCTGCTTTTTTTCAGTTACAGCCGGCAGGTAATGACTTCACCACCACGATGTCGCAGACTCAGTTCCTCGGTATTTTGGAACTGCCAACCCGTTATGAGGCTCTCATGAGCTTGCTGCACAAGGCCCAGGTTTATCAAGAGCAGCACATAGGTGTTTCTGCTGATCATCGTCCCATCGAACTGTTCCGTAGTCTCTCCGGCAACAGCCGGGCTACCCGCAGCATCAATAAAATGATTGAGCAGGTTGCCAATACCGAGGCAACAGTGCTGATTTTGGGCGAGTCGGGTACGGGTAAAGAGGTGGTGGCGCGTAAACTTCACTACAACTCCAGCCGCCGGGGTAAACCCTTTGTGCCGGTCAACTGCGGTGCGATTCCCGCTGATCTACTTGAGAGTGAGCTGTTCGGGCATGAGAAGGGGGCGTTCACAGGGGCGATCAGCGCTCGCCAGGGCCGCTTTGAGATGGCCGATGGAGGGACACTGTTCCTGGATGAGATTGGCGATATGAGCATGCCGATGCAGGTAAAACTGCTGCGTGTGCTGCAGGAGCGCACCTTCGAGCGGGTCGGTAGCAATAGAACGATCGAATGTAATGTACGTATTATCGCTGCGACGCACCGTAATCTAGAGGAGTCGATCAAGCAGGAGAAATTTAGAGAGGACCTCTTCTACCGTCTGAATGTCTTCCCTATCGAAATGCCCCCATTGCGAGATCGGATGGAAGATATCCCGGTACTGGTCAATGACTTGATCTCCCGTATCGAAACCGAAAAGCGCGGCTCTGTCCGCCTTACGCCTGCGGCGGTTATGGCCCTTAGTCAATATAAATGGCCAGGCAATGTGCGTGAGCTGGCCAATCTGATCGAACGTCTCGCTATTCTCTATCCCTATGGCGTAGTGGATGTCAAAGATCTCCCGGAAAAATTCCGTGCCGGCATAGCGTCCAGCCAGACTGCTGTCAACACGCTGCCTGAAGTGAATGTGAAGGGTGACGAGCCTGAAACAGTGGCTACCGTACCGCGCCTGCCTAGCGAAGGGATCGATCTGAAAGAGCATCTGAGCAACCTGGAATTCAATCTGATTCGCCAGGCCCTGGATGAGTCCAGCGGCGTGGTGGCCCATGCAGCCAAGCGCCTGAAGATGCGTCGCACCACGCTAGTGGAGAAACTGCGTAAATATGGCTTACAACGCAGTACAGATACGTCAATAGTTTGACCATGCTTTTTGTTCTTCTTTTAACTCATTGATTATAAATAAATAATGTATTTCGGCATCTAATTTGCATTAACTGTCTCAAACGTTTAGTAAAGACAGTGGCGAATTTAGATGCACAACAGCACCAACAACCCGTTACAGCAGAAACAGCTTGAAGATGCATTCCAGGTCTTCAATCAAGTCTCTGAACAGTTGGTTGACTCCTACCATCAACTCCAGACCCGTGTCTCCCTGTTGAATCAGGAGCTGGCAGCGGCACGCAGTGAGCGTATGCGCCAGTTGGCGGAGAAGGAGATTCTGGCCAATCGTCTCAGTAAACTGTTGGATACCTTGCCTGCAGCCGTTGTCGTTTTGGATGCGGAAGAGCAGTTGGAGCAGATCAATCCAGCCGCAAAGGCGCTGATGCCCGGTATTGCCATTGGTCAGTCCTGGTTTGAACTGAGTCGCAGGCAGTTTCAAGCGGGGCAGGAAGGACACGAGCGTCGACTGATCTCCGGCAAACTGGTCAATATCACTGAAAAGCGCCTCGATCCCGAAGCCGGGCGTATTATCCTGATGCTCGATATCACCGAAAAACGTGAGTTACAGGAGCGCCTGGATCGGCAACAGCGCCTCACGGCCATGGGTGAAATGGCCGCGCAACTGGCTCATCAGATTCGAACTCCGCTCTCATCGGCGCTGCTCTATACCTCGAATCTGGCCCGTGCCGATCTGAATCAAAATCAGCGTGAGCGCTTCTCTGAGCGCTGTCGCCAGCGTCTCCACTACATGGAGCGTCAGATCAACGATATGCTCGCCTTTGCCCGAGGCGGCCAATATGAACCTGAGAGCGCTTGTCTTTCCCATATTCTTGAACAGATGGTGCAGACGCTGGCGCCGTTGTTTGCCGAGCAGCAGGCTGAAATCGTACTGGATGATCGCAGCCAAGGCGACGCCGTTATTTGTGGTAACGCCGATGCACTGCTGGGTGCGTTTAATAATCTTGCCAACAACACACTGGATCACAGTGGCGTAGGTGTAACCCTCCGGGTGGTGTTGGAGCAGACAGATAACCTATTGACCCTGCGTTTTGAGGACAATGGCCCGGGCGTCGATCCCGCTGTTGCCAAGCAGGTTTTTGATCCCTTCTTTACCACCCGCAGTGATGGCACTGGACTTGGGCTGGCAATTGTTCAATCGGTGGTACTTGGTCATGGTGGTGAAATCAGCGTCTACCGCCCCGCAGCGGGTGGTGCTGGTTTCAAGATGTGCTTTGCCACACAGAAGGGGAAGGCATCCAACAATATGGAACAGCGTAACAGAGAACAACAGGATCTTAAGTTGAGAGGTGTAGCATGAGTGAAACCACCTTACTGGTTGTAGAAGATGATCCAACCTTGCGTGAGGCTATCAGCGATACATTGGAACTGGCCGATTATCGTGTCATCGCTGTTGGTGATGGCCAGGCGGCACTGCGCGCCCTTAAGCAACAGGCGATCGGCATGGTTATCAGTGATGTGCAGATGCAGCCTATGGATGGCAATGAGTTGTTGGCGCGGATTAAAAACAGCCATCCCGATATCCCGGTACTGCTGATGACCGCTTATGGCAACATCGAAAAGGCTGTTAGCGCCATGCGGGATGGGGCGGTGGATTATCTGGCCAAACCTTTTGAGCCGGAACTGTTGCTGAAGAAGGTGCGTAAGTCGGCCATTCATCGTCAGTCAGAGGGGTGTTCGGTGATTGCTGAAGATCTACGCTCACGTGAGCTGCTCTCACTGGCGCAACGTGTCGCGACTAGTGAAGTGACGGTGATGATTGCTGGCGAAAGTGGCACCGGTAAAGAGGTCTATGCCCGTTATATCCATCATGCCTCAGTACGCAGTCAGGCCCCTTTTGTGGCGATCAACTGCGCGGCTATTCCCGACAATATGTTGGAAGCGGTTCTGTTCGGTTATGAGAAGGGCGCCTATACCGGCGCTTATCAATCGGCGCCGGGTAAGTTTGAGCAAGCGCAAGGGGGGACATTGCTGTTGGATGAGATCTCGGAAATGGATCTCGGACTGCAGGCAAAACTGCTGCGTGTACTGCAAGAGCGTGAAGTGGAGCGCTTGGGTGGCCGTCAAATCATTCCTCTGGATGTGCGAGTGCTGGCTACCACCAACCGCAATTTGCGCGAAGAGGTGGCGGCTGGGCGTTTTCGCGAGGATCTCTTCTATCGCCTCAACGTCTTTCCGCTGCTGCTGCCGCCATTGCGGGAGCGTCCTCGGGATATCCTGCCGTTGGCCAATCATCTGCTGCAGCAACACTGCAATGCCCAGGGGTTCCCCATGCCACTGTTCAGCGCAGTGGCTGAGCAACGTCTGCTCAGTCACACCTGGCCTGGGAATGTACGTGAGCTGGATAACATCATTCAGCGCGCCATGATTCTCTGTAACGGCAGTGAGATCACCCCGGACCATCTGATTTTCGAGATGGAGGCCCCAAGTAACATTATGTCGGTAGAAGAGCCGACTGCTATTGCGAAAGAGAGCAAGCAGGGGCGGCGTCTGACCGACGGGCTGAAAAATATGGAAGAGCAGCTCATTCTCGATGCGCTGAAGGAGGGCAATGGTAGCCGTAAAAGCGCCGCGGAAAAACTGGGCATTAGTCAACGCACATTGCGTTACAAGATAGCCCGTCTGCGTGATTCCGGTGTTGCTATCCCCGGATAAATGGCGCTGACAAAATTGGTGCATTATCTGCATATAAATTCATTAACTGCTAACTGACGGATATTTCGTAACCATGAGCACAATGAATGTCGACCAAGTTCTCGCCCAGATGCGAACCCTGGCTGCCCAGGCGGCTAACCAGCCAAAGCCTGCGGAACAGGCGTCTGGCGAGGGATTTGGTGATCTGCTGAAACAGTCGATCAACTCTGTCAACGAAGCGCAGCAGCACTCCAGCGAGCTGAAGACCTCCTTTGAGCTTGGCGAGGGTGACGTAAATTTGGCGCAAGTGATGATCGCCTCCCAGAAAGCCAGTCTCTCATTCCAAGCGATGGTACAGGTGCGTAACAAGTTGGTTGAAGCTTACAAAGATGTAATGAATATGCCTATCTGATCAGGGTTTGAAGTGGAGTTCTGATCAACATAGTGAGTAAGTTTGAGTAAGGTGGGTAGATAATGGCTAGTGAAATGGTAGACACCAACAAGGCTGGTATGGGCGAACAGCCAAAGCCGATTATGCACAATCCGGTGGTGCGTCAATTGGTGGTGATGCTAGGCATTGCCTTGAGTGTTGCATTGGGCGTGGCTGTGGTGCTCTGGTCGCAAACCCCCTCATACAGTCTGCTATATGGCAATCTCTCCCAGAAAGATGCCACTGAAGTAATCACTGCGTTGGATCAGGCGGGGATTAAATACAAAATTGATCAAGCTTCGGGTGCCTTGATGGTATCCAGTGCTCAACTGCATGACGCGCGGATGAAACTTGCTGGACAAGGGCTGCCCCGATCGGATTCCATCGGTTTTGAACTGCTGCAGCAGGAGAGCGGCTTTGGTACCAGCCGTGCACTGGAAGCGGCGCGGTTTCATAAAGCACTGGAGGGCGAACTGGCCCGCACCATCAGCACACTGGCCAATATTGAGACGGCGCGTGTACACCTGGCAACACCCAAGCAGTCGGTCTTTGTGCGCAAACGCAAAGTCCCCAGCGCCTCGGTGGTACTGAAACTCTATGCCGGACGCGTGCTGGAGCCCAGCCAGGTCACTTCAATTGTTCATCTGGTCTCCTCCAGTGTGCCAGAGCTGGCGCCCAGCAAAGTGACCGTGGTGGACCATAAAGGCAATATGCTGAGCAACCCGGTGGATAGCCGCGAGATGATGCTCACCGCGACTCAGTTCGACTACACCAAAAAACTGGAAGATCACTATCGTCAACGCATCGAAGATATTCTGATTCCGATTCTGGGCGCTGATAATGTACGCGCCCAAGTTACCGCAAAAGTTGACTTTACTGTTACCGAACAGACCCAGGAGCGCTTCAATCCAGATCTGCCGGCTCTGCGCAGTGAACAGATCAATGAAGAGGCGAGCCGCTTAAGTGCTGTACAGGGTGTACCGGGCGCTTTGACCAATCAGCCACCTGCGGCGGGTACTGCGCCAGAGGTGGCTGCGGGAGAGGGGGCTGGTGAAGCTGGCGAGGGCACGCCGCTGAATACCCGTAAACGCGCCACTCGCAACTATGAGCTGGATAAAACCATCAGCCATACCCGGCTCTCTACAGGGGACTTACGTCGACTCTCTGTCGCTGTCGTGGTTGATGATAGCCTTACTACCGATGCCGACGGTAATGTGGTTCGCGCTGAACGGACACCGGAAGAGATTAGCCGTATCACACAACTGGTGCAGGAGGCGATTGGTTTCAGTGTACAGCGTGGTGATAGCGTCAAGGTGATCAACGCCTCGTTTATGGCGCCTGAAGCGCCGGCGCCACTGCCTGAAGTACCGATATGGAAACAGCCCTGGGTGTTGGATCTGGCCAAGCAGATTGGCGGTGCGCTGTTGGTATTGATCCTGATCTTCTTTGTGCTCAAGCCGACCATGGCTCGACTGACCGCGCCGCCGGTTATTGAAAAACTGGAAGGTGAAGGTGAGGGTCAGGGCGCCGAAGGGGTTGAGGGCGCAATGGTTGGCCCGGATGGCACCATGGTGCTGGGTCACGATGGTGAACCGGTTCAACTGACTGGTCCAGAGAAGTATGAAGATACCCTGGAGGCCGCTCGTCAGATGGTCGCGGAAGACCCCAAACGTGTTGCTCAAGTGGTGAAACGCTGGATCGCGGAAGAAGAAGACTAGATAGATGTCTGAAGAGAACGACGATTTAAAAAACATTAACGGGATTGAGCGTGCCGCTATTCTGATGCTGGCGTTGGGGGAAACCGATGCTGCCACCATTCTCTCCCACATGGGGCCTAAAGAGGTGCAAGAGTTGGGGTTGGCGATGGCCGGGATGACCAATGTCACCACCACTCAGATGGAGTTGGTGATGCGCTCGTTCGTGAAGACCTTGAGAGACCAGACCGCTCTGGGCCTGGACTCCGATGAGTATATCCGCAACGTACTCACCTCCGCCCTGGGAGCGGATAAAGCGGGTGGGGTGATCGACCGTATTCTGCTCGGTCGCAACAGTAAGGGGCTGGAGCAGCTAAAGTGGATGGACCCGCGCTCCATCGCAGAGCTGATACGTCTCGAACATCCGCAGATTATCGCTATTGTGTTGTCGTTTCTCGACTCCGATCAGGCGGCTGCCGTGCTTTCCGAATTTCCTGAACGTGCGCGACCCGATATCGTGATGCGTATCGCCACCCTGGATGGTATTCAACCGGCAGCTTTGAAAGAGCTGGATGAGATTCTTGAGAAGCAGTTTACCGGGGCCAACAACGTCAAATCCTCCAGCCTGGGTGGGATCAAAACCGCCTCTGATATTCTCAACCTGGTCGATGGCGCCATTGAGAGCAGCATCATGGAGCAGATCACTACCACCGACCAGGATCTGGCTCAAGAGATTCAAGACAATATGTTTGTCTTTGACAATCTCATCGATATCGATGACCGTGGCATCCAGACTCTGCTGCGTGAAGTGGCATCCGATCAACTGCTGCTTGCCTTGCGTGGGGCGGATGAGGCACTGAAAGAGAAGATCTTCAAAAACATGTCGAAGCGTGCGGCAGAGATGCTGCGTGACGATCTTGAGGCGGCGCCGCCGGCGCGTCTCAGCGATGTTGAAGCGGCACAGAAAGAGATTCTCAGTGTCACTCGCCGTCTGGCCGATGCGGGTGAGATCATGTTAGGAGGCGCGGGTGGCGATGAGTTCGTCTAAATTCATACCGGGTGACGATGACAACATCGAGAGCTGGATGCCCCCAAGCGTTATGGGAGGCGAGCAGGATGTCGATGTCAATGAAACAGCTCCCTTGACCGCTGAACAGTTGGAAGAGCTGCAAAAAGAGGCGTATGACGAAGGCTTTGAACAGGGGAAAGCAGAAGGCTTTGACTTCGGCCACAAAGAGGGCTTAGAGCAAGCGCGCGGTGATGCTCAAGCGTTGACCAATCAGTTTGATCAACTGATGCAGACCTTGGAATCTCCACTGAAAATTCTTGATGATCAGGTTGAGCAGTCTCTCGTTGATCTGGTGATCTCAATGGTGCGCCAACTGGTGCGCCGTGAAATGAAAATCGATCCCGGCCAAATCATTGGCGTGGTGCGCGAGGCACTCTCCATTCTCCCCATCGCTTCGCGCAATGTTCGTGTTGTGCTCCATCCGGAAGATGCGGTTATGGTGCGTAAAGTCTATGAGATGACCGAGAATGAGATGGGCTGGGAGATCATTGAAGACCCAGTGTTAGCGCGTGGTGGCTGCCGTGTGGTCACGGAAACTTCACAAGTTGATGCCACCCTCGAATCACGACTGGCCGCCTTGATTGCTCCTCTGTTGGGTGATGAGCGTGAAACAGAGGCCGGGTCAGACCAAACAGAGCAGGGTGGTAGCTGATATGGCGCAGGTCCAGGCCAACCGGAACGCTATTTGGAAAGAGCGTATCGAACAGTGTTATCAACGGCTGGGTGATACCCGTGGCCTGGTGGTGGAAGGGCGTTTGACCCGCATGGTGGGCTTGACACTTGAAGCAATCGGCTGTCGCGCCGCCATTGGCGGTCAGTGCGACGTGATCAGCAGTAACGGTGACAAAATAGAAGCCGAAGTGGTGGGCTTCTCTGGCGAAAGCCTCTATCTGATGCCCACCGGCGATATCCGTGGCCTGGAACAGGACGCGCGGGTTGTACCCACCGGCAAAGTGTGTGAGGCAACCGTAGGCGATCACCTGTTGGGACGTGTCATTGATGGTGCTGGTAAGCCGTTGGACGGTAAAGGTCCGATTCTCTCTTCAGAGCGCCGCTCGCTCACCGGTGAAACGTTCAATCCGCTGTCACGCACACCGATTGAGGAGCCCTTGGATGTGGGCGTTCGGGCAATCAATGCATTACTTAGTGTGGGACGCGGCCAACGACTGGGGCTGTTTGCTGGCTCAGGTGTGGGCAAGAGTGTGTTGCTCGGCATGATGACCAAATACACCAATGCCGATATCACGGTTGTGGCGCTGATTGGTGAACGTGGCCGTGAGGTAAAAGAGTTTGTTGAAAACATTCTCGGGGAAGAGGGGATGGCCCGCGCGGTGGTCGTTGCTGTTCCCGCCGACAATCCGCCGCTACGCCGTATGCACGGTGCAATGCTGGCCACCAGTATTGCCGAGCATTTCCGCGATCAAGGCAAACAGGTCCTGCTGTTGATGGACTCTCTGACACGCTATTCGCAAGCGCAACGTGAGATTGCCCTGGCGATTCATGAACCCCCTGCGACCAAGGGCTATCCCCCCTCGGTTTTTGCCAAACTGCCACAACTGGTGGAGCGTGCCGGCAACGGCGATAAGGGAGGCGGCTCGATCACTGCCTTCTATACCGTGCTCACCGAAGGGGATGATCAGAATGACCCCATCGCGGATGCGGCGCGAGCCATTCTGGATGGCCATATCGTGCTATCCCGGCAGTTGGCCGATAGTGGCCACTATCCGGCCATTGATATAGAAGCGTCGATCAGCCGCGCCATGAGCGGCATCGCCAGTGCACAGCATGTTGAAGCGGCACGCGGTTTCAAACAGCTCTACTCCATTTATCGTCAGAACCAGGACCTGATCAGTGTGGGCGCGTATGAGCGTGGCTCTGATGAACGCATTGACGCCGCGATAGAAGCGATTCCTGTATTGGAAGAGTTTCTGCGCCAAGGGATGAATACCCCCGTTTCGCTGGAGGAGAGTATCGGTCATCTCATTGGTATGTTTAATCCGCAAGAAGAGATCGAAACGGTCTAAAAAACTTTAACAGGCCCTAGTAGACCATTTTTATAAAAGCAGTAACCATAGGATAGTAATACATGGCGCCATCAAAACGTTTTAAGCCGGTACAGCGTGTGGCCAAATCTCGTGAGCAGAATGCCGCTAAAGAGCTGGGGAACTCCCAACGCAATGTGCGTGATCAGGAGTCCAAACTCGAAGAGCTTAAACGCTACCACCGTGAGTACCTGGAACAGTTTGAAAGCAGTGCGCGTCAGGGTATGTCTGCCTCCCAGCTACTGGAGTATCGTGCCTTTATCAGCAAACTGGAGCTGGCCATTGCGGAGCAGGAGAAGATCGTACTTGCCAGCAAAAGCGATTGCAGCACCAAAAAAGAGCAGTGGCAGCATAAACATGTTAGAACCAAGGTGCTCAACAAAGTGATGGACCGCTATACTACGGCTGAAAATAGAGCCAGTGAAAAGAAAGATCAAAAAGAGACGGACGACCGGAACCAACGAGGGAGAGGCAGGAGCTAGTTATTCATCGAATCGGTCTCAACTCATTAACCTGTCAATCCACTCACAGAGTCGATCATAGTGCGATCCTCTCCAGTAAATCTTGGCGCAAGATCGACACACAAAAAAGGTATCGTAGCTATCCCGGGCAAATTCCGGTAGTTCCTCTTGAAGCTCCGCAGGGGTTGCGTGGCGCAGCCCGCCGTTGCATGCCGAGCAACGGGAAAAGGGGCGCACGCTTTTTTCAAGTTGCAGTGCTCGGAGAACCTCTTCCACCTGCTTGAGTGGTTGTCTGTTACGTACCCAGTAGCCGTGGGTCACTTGGCCGTGCTTCAGCACGCCAAGATCACGGGTAAGAATGATGCGTTGTTCGGATACTGAGCGCTCGACGATTTCATGATCATCCTGCCGGTTTTCGTAATAGGTGTCGAAGCCCAGTATGCGCAGATAGTTGGCCAATCGCCCCAAGTTCACATCGGCAATAAAGCGGGGAACTCTCAAGGGTTTAGGGCGCAGGCGTATCAATGGCGAGATGTCCAGGCTTTCAAACATTGGGTAGACAGCAATACGTTCCCCACCATATATCCTGTGATTGAAGCCTACAGAAGTACCCTCAACCAGGATCAGATCGATCTCTGTGTGAGGTATACCGATGGCTTCAATGGTGTCTTTGATGGCGGGTTGACCAATAAATTCATGGATAAAGCTTCTCTTCCTCAAATCGGCAGGCAGGAAGTCATTCAGCTCCTGGTAGAAGCGAAACTCAGCCTGGTGCTTGACGATGGGGTGGGGATCAATCTGTTTCAAATAACCACCTACTGAATGAAATATATACTTAACAACTAGCACAAGATAATGAACCGGTCGCCATTTTTCGCAGTGGAAAAAGACAACTTTTCTGAGTTGGTCTATATGTAGTTCTACCAGTCATGCAAATTTTGGTGGATAAATGGAAACTGGAGAAACTATTAATAAATGGAGGTGAATGATGAAACTCTATCTCATGCAGCACGGATTGGCAGTGGATAAGAGTGAGGATCCCGATCGCCCTTTAAGTGAGCACGGTAAGGGGGATGTCAAGCTCATTGCAGCGTTTACCCAGCAGGCCGGCGTACGAGTGGATTATCTGTTTCACAGCGGTAAAACCCGGGCGCGACAGACAGGCGAGATTATGGCGGAGGCTATTATGAAGCAGAGCCAGCCTACTGAACTACTCGGACTTAACCCGAACGACTCCATCGAACCCATCATTGAAATCGTCACCGATCTCTCTTATGAAACCTTGATAGTTGGGCATCTACCGTTTCTTAGTCAGTTAGTCTCATCTCTGGTGGTATCCCGGGTTGAAACTCCGTTGGTAAATTTCACACCAGGAACCATCGCCTGTGTAGAGAGGGATGAATTGGGTAACTGGGGCGTCAACTGGATAGTGAAGCCTGAGCTGCTTACTGATTGATGTAGTTGTGGTGTTAAAGCTAAATCAGTTTATTAGAATTCTTCATCTGCCATTTCCAGAAAATCCATATATATTTTTGCAGTCATCATTGCATCATCAAGCGCTCTGTGATAATGCCCTTCGAGACAAAGGGCATTTGCAATTACCTCGAGTTTATATGATTCCAGGCCGGGTAAAAGTTTTCTTGCAATTGGAACAGTATCAATCCAATTATTCTCAAATGGTATCCTGCATCCTTTTGCCGCTCGGGTTATAAATTTTTTATCAAAGATAGCATTGTGAGCTATTAGAGGAGTATTACCGACAATTTTCTTGACTGTGATGAGCGCTTCCCATATCTGTGGTTTATCTTCAAGCATTCCCTGTGATATTCCATTTACCTCTCTAGCCTTCTCACTGATCTTTTTTTCTGTATATACAAGAGTGTGATATTTTTTTATCACTTTTCGACAATGACATTTGACAACGGCTACTTCAATGATCCTATCCCAGTTGCCCAAACCAGTCGTTTCAATGTCTATGGCTGCAAAAGTATCAGGTAATTCCATCTTAAACCCCCATTTTATTGCTAATCTAGATATAGGAATAATTTGCTAGTTGTGTCCATACAAGTGCCGTTAATTGACTGGGTTTATTGTCTTGGGGAGAAAGGGCGGTGATGGGCCTCCTGCCGAGGTAAATATTCCATGGATGCACGGAGATTATCAGAGAAACAGCAATGAAGGAATGGAGAAGTGTGTTTTAACGTTTATAACCAGGTGGTGTTTTACCGGAGATCATGTAAGCGAAAGCGATGACCTCGGCAATGGCGCGGTAGAGGTTCTCTGGAATCTCATCACCCAATGGGATTTGCGCCAGAATTGCCGCCAGTTCCGGGTCGTTCTCTAAGGGGATGTTGTGCTTCTCGGCCAGTGCAAATATCTGCTCGGCGATGGCGCCTTTACCTTTTGCCGTTATGCGTGGAGCGTTCTCTCCATCGTAGAGTAGGGCGACGGCCACATCTGGGGTTTGGGTGTAGGTTTCACTCATGCCTTTTCATCCACGATTCGGTGGGCGATGTTGGGGGTTAAGGTGGGAGGTGTGGCGTTGCCCTGGCGTACGCTCAATTTTTTTACCCGCAGGCCCGCTCGAACAAAGGCGGCATCGAGTTTTGGCAGGGCCAGTTCGATCAGCTTGCTGCTCTGCTTGCGTTCGGCAATAAAGTGGCTGCTGATTTCATCCTGCAATAGCCCGAGTTTCACGTGCATGGGGCCGATGGGCTCCAGATTGAAGTTGAGGTCAACCTTCCAGGCCGCGTGTTCGGGCGGCGTGCCCGGTTTTGCCTCGCGTTCGATTCTCACCATGATGCTGGAGGTCTCTTCCCGATGCTGAAGCGGGATTTCGTACTGCCATACTTGGCGGTTTTCGGCTTCACTGGGTACCGATGCCAGTTGGTTCATGCTGACCCGCGCTAAGGCACCCTCCAGTTGATTGATCAGTTCGGTGGCCAGCCCTTTGGGTGCGCCCATCGCTGCATGTGCCTGAGCTTGCGCTGCTTGCGTGGTGGTTGCCGATGCTGGATTTTTTATTGAGAAGAGTAGGCGCAGCAGGCTTGATTTGAGGTCGGTTGTTGGTGGCGTACCAAGCGCCAGTTTACTTTCTAAAAACAGTCCCGATAGCTCCAGGGTTTGACGCAGCCGCTCTGGGGAGATTCCTTTTTCATCGAGGGTGATCTGGCTGAGCACTGTTTTTATCTCATTGATCACATGGGTCTCAAACGGGCTTTTTGTTATCGCCAGCTCTGTCTGTTGAGGCATTGCTGTGCTGGGCAGTGGGTTGGCGACGCTTGCCGGTAGTAGTGTTGCACTTTGTGACTGGCTGGTGAGCGTGAGTGGCATTGCAGGGGCTGGTGGTTGTGTAGAGAGCAGTATTGCACTTTTCGTGATAGCGGCCTGGTTGATAAGCGGCTTGTCGGTTGCTTGTAACGCAGCGGTAAGGGCCTGTAGGTCAAAACGCGGCGGTGCTGAAGGCGGCTGAATAGGCTTGCTTGTGGTAAGCAGGTTTATCAGCGGTTTCAACTGTGCCGGGGTGGGTGGCCCTATGTTAATGGCAATCGGCGGCTTTTGGTTGATTGGCAGAGGCGTGTTGCTCTGTGGTGCGCCATCGAGTTTGGGTTGTGCCGTTAATGTGGTTTGCAGCGCTGTTGGCAATACCGGCAACTTGGTGTTGCCGCCTCCCGGCGGGGTGTTAATCAGGGCGTTCAGTTTGCCTATGAGTTTTGCTACCGGAGCCTGCTTGGGCAGGATGTCTCGCAGGGCATTGGCTTTGATCCTCTCTGCATCATCTGGGCGGACGCGTTGAAACTCCGGTTGCTCTCCCGTTTTGACGACATTCAAGGTTAGGTTCTCCCCTGAGTTGAGCGGGAGTGTGGTTTTTACCGTGACCTGGTTGGTGCCGATACGTAGTGTCGCCTGGTTGTTGATTGTTGCGGCTTCGACCTTTGCTATCAAGACCTGTCCGGCCCGGAGGTTGGCCAGCACCTGAGTCTTGAGTTCCTCTGCAGAGAGCTGTGGTGTCGGCTTAATAGCGACCAGGTCTGAAATTTGCATGGATAGTGTTTAAAGCCGTAGTAGTTGGGAAATTCCTATAGTTTATCGACCTATCCGTCGATAAATTGACGACATCAGCACAGAAACGGGCATATGAATGACGGCATAACACAGACGGGTAAGCAGGTTCTCTGGTATATCCGCCGTAGCAATAGCATCAAGGGGCCTTTCCCTTCCGGTACGTTGAGGCGGTTTTTGGTGGTCGGAAGGGTAAAACTGACCGATGAGGTGAGCCGGGACAAGGAGAACTGGGCGACAGTCGCTGAAACTCCCGAAGTTATTCCGCCGGATGTACGCAAGGCGATAGAGGAGGGGGATGTTGATGCGTTGCTGACTGCGCGGATGAGGGAGGATGAGCGTTCTGGCCATGATCGCCGTCAGTCATCAAATGGTGATGACAATGCAAAGTTTCAGCATCGCCGCAAAGGTGATCGTCGCCAGGGTGAGGATGATATTCTTCAGCAGTACCGCACCAATAAGAGCGAACTGCGCCGGGAGATAGAAGAGCGGCGTGTCCCCACAACCGCCATTGGTGTGTTGGTGGCAATTGTGGCCGTCGCTGTGGGGTATGGCATGTTTCTGGGTAAGCCCAACGCTGCTGATGACCCCGATTGTCAGGCAGTGGCAGCAGCGGGCGTGAATTGGCGTAATTGCAGGTTGGATCAGCTTGTTGCGGAGTCGGCAATGTTGCAGGGGGCGCTGCTGAATAATGCCATTTTGAGACGAGCGAGGCTCTCGGGCACCCAGCTTATGGGAGCAGATATCCAATATGCTGATCTGAGTGGCGCCGATCTTAGCTACACCGACCTTACGGGTAGTCTGCTCAAGGGGGCGACGCTGCGCCATATCGATCTTACCAACGCTAATTTGACGAATGTTGATCTCAGTTTTTCTGATTTGACCGGGGCCTCGATTGGAGGGGCTGTCTTCACCAATACCCGACTGGATAACGCGATCTGGTTGAATGGATCAGTCTGTCGGCCCGGTTCTGTTGGGCATTGTATCCCTAAGTAAGGCGCCACTCGGCGTTACCCGTCAGCTATTGAGGCTTCAACAGCGACGACTAAAGTGTAAACAGGTTCTAGGGAAAAGAGAGTGTCTGATAACGGGCGATCTCGATTTTCTCCGACCAGTAGTCGCCGGGTAGTCCCGCCTTACGCTTGAGCTGTTGCAGAAAGGTTGTCGGTTCGGGAAGTGCGTCCCAGACTGATGGGAGAAAGGTGCCACGGCGTGATCCTTCGGTAAGGATCAGCCCATCAATACCTGGGCGGATCTGCCTGAGCAGCTCGGCTTCTGAATTAAACCGCATGGGGGTCGAGGGCGTTAGTACTGAGATGTGGATCTCCAGGCCGGTCAGCTCGGTTTTTGTCAGTCTATCGAAACGTGGATCGCGAAAAGCCGCGGAGAAGGCGTTCTCGGCGACATCCGCTACAAGCGGTTGGGTCGCCTCCAGACTGCCGATGCAGCCCCTTAGATTGCCCTCTCTGTGCAGGGTAACAAAGCAGGCGCGTTCGACCTGCAGTTCTTCCGAGTAGTCATTGGGATCGAGGGGTAGCGGCCTCTCTTGCTCCAAGCCATGCTTTATGGAGGTGATGGCTATTTCGAGCAGTTCGGTTTTTCCTGCATCACTGAGCAGGGGATCTGCTTTTTCAACTGAACACATAGGCGCCGTATCCTACCACGCGGTCTTTTGTGCCGGCCGTGTCTCCTGAATTGCGAAGATCCAGGGTGGTGACATGTAAGTTGTGATGTTTGGCGCTCAGCAGCAGCCCTTGGATTGGAATACCGCCGCAGGCCTGCTCAAGAGAGAGTGCACTGGGTTGCAGTGCCTCGATCGCTTGCGTGGTGGTTTTGTCTATCGATTTGGCTTGCTCATAGCTCAGGTAGTGGCTCAAGTCTGAGCTGATGACAATCAATGTTTCCGGGCCGCCCCAGAGCAGTTCCAATACTTGGCTCACCTGTTCAGCGTTGGCGTTGCTGACCAATAGCGGAACGATTTTGAACTCTTGCAGAGCGGTTTGCAGGAATGGGAGTTGAACTTCGATACTGTGTTCATTGGCAAACGCCGGTTCAACCTGGCGCACCTGTGCGAGGGCCTGGAGTCGCAGGAGTGCATCACAGTCGACTTCAACCTTGCCGAGGGGAGTCTCAAACTCTTCGGCCTCAGAGACCGCCAGACCTCGAAACGCCATGCGATGAGCGGGCGCGAGAATAATGACTCGACTGATCTGGTCGGCTATCGGTTGTAGTTGACGATAGGCGCTTGCGGCGATTGGGCCGGAGTAGATATAACCCGCATGTGGTGCAATCAGCGCCTTTGGCCTGCTGGCTGATATTTCTGCCGGAGCTTGGGCAAGATAACCCCTGATCTGGCTGCCCAGTTCCGCTGGGTTATCGGGATAGAAGAGACCTGCAACATTGGCTTGGCGTATGGTAGTCATGATGAGTCCCATCTTCAGTTATCCATTAGTATTCTACACTTTATAAGAGAAAGTGTGATTTGGCATGGCCAGTGAGGTGACAGATAAATAGTTAATTATATTTTTTTGTTATATGTAACAAACTATAGGCAATATGATCTTGGAATCAAGTAGCTATCCAACCGAGTATTGGCACAAGTGTGAAGATGGACGGGTGCAGTGCGATGTCTGCCCACGTGAGTGCAAACTCAGAGAGGGACAACGGGGACTCTGCTTTGTACGGGCGTGTGAGGGCGGCGAGATAGTCTTAACCAGTTATGGACGTTCCAGCGGATTCTGTGTCGACCCGATTGAGAAAAAGCCCCTTAACCACTTTTTACCCGGCACACCGGTGCTGTCGTTTGGCACAGCGGGTTGCAATCTCAGTTGCCGTTTCTGTCAGAACTGGGACATGAGTAAGTCCCGTGAGATGGACACCCTGGCCAGCAGTGCTATGCCGGAAGCAATTGCCCATAAGGCCAAAGCGCTGGGGTGTCGCAGTGTTGCGTTCACCTATAACGATCCGGTGATTTTTATGGAGTACGCCGTCGATACGGCCATCGCTTGCCGCGAACAAGGCATTAAGAGTGTGGCGGTAACAGCCGGCTATATCATGCCTGAGCCACGTGAACACTTTTACCGATACATGGATGCAGCCAATGTTGATTTGAAAGCATTTAGTGAACGATTCTATAAAAAGCTGACAAGCGGATCGTTAGCACCCGTGTTGGATACATTGGTGTATCTAAAGCATGAGACATCTGTCTGGTTTGAACTGACCAATCTGCTTATTCCCGGGGAGAATGATTCCGATGAGGAGTTGCATCAGATGACCCAATGGATCATGGATAATCTGGGGCCGGATGTGCCGATCCACTTCACCGCTTTCCACCCCGATTACAAAATGCTTCAGACACCGCCGACACCGCCTGCAACATTGACTCGGGCCCGGAAGATTGCGCTGGAAAACGGCCTTCAATTTGCTTACACCGGTAATGTGCATGACAGCCATGGAGGAAGCACCTGGTGTCATCACTGTGGTGAGCTGCTGATTGTAAGGGATTGGTATCAGCTTGGCGCCTGGCGGCTGACGGAAGATGGCCGGTGTCCCGAGTGCAACACGCCATGTCCCGGGGTATTTGAACCGCTGCCGGGTAATTGGGGCCCCCGCAGGCAACCCGTTCTGATGGCTTTATAAGATAATATAAATTTGATGTAACTTATTGATTGTTTATTTCACCTGCCTGTTTTAAAAAGAAAAAACTATTTTCAAAACAGAGAAATGGTTCTCTCTGATAGCTGGAAAGGATGGTCTGCTTTGGTCATAATGGCCCCTTTTTGCCAGGGCAGACAGATGTGGTTTAGAAATCTTCAGATCTACCTTTTAACCAAGCCGTTTGAGCTGACTCCCGAGGCTCTGCATGAGCAGCTCCAAGAGAAGGCGGCCAGAGCATGCGGCAGTCTGGAGATGGCCACAATTGGCTGGCAAAGCCCGTTGGGGCGCGCCGGATCGCAACTAACCCACGCTGTGGGTAAGTGCACTATGGTCTGTGTCCGCAAGGATGAGAAGGTGTTGCCCGCCGCGGTGGTGCGCGAGGTGTTGGCAGAACGCATTGCTGAGATCGAGGAGGCGGAGGCGCGAAAGGTGCGTCGGCGCGAGCAGACCGAGTTGCGTGATGAAATCATGCAGGATCTGCTGCCTAAAGCCTTCAGTAAGTCTTCTCAAACCTACGCTTATATAGACGCTAAAAACGGTTGGCTGGTGGTCGATGCTTCAAGCCCCAAGCGGGCTGAAGAGCTGATTACCCTGATGCGCGAGACACTGGGTACCTTTCAGGTTCGCCCGGTTGCCGTCGAGCAGTCGCCTGCCGCGGTGATGACGGCTTGGCTGAACGGTCATCCCTCTGGTGAGTTCATTGTGCAGGATGAGTGTGAACTGCGTGATCCCGTGGAAGAGGGGGCGATTGTACGTTGTCGTCGCCAGGATCTTGAAAGTGAGGAGATTGCGACCCACATCAACGCGGGCAAGCAGGTGGTGCGTCTGGCCCTCGACTGGGGTGAGCGTTTATCGTTTCTATTGGCGGACGATATGACCGTGAGACGCCTTAGGTTCCTTGATGTGATTCAGGAGGAGGCCGCCGAGGCTGAGGGCGGCGATGAGGCGACCCGTTTTGATGTCGACTTCTCTCTAATGAGCCTGGAGCTGGAGCGCTTTTTACCCCGACTTTTTGACGCCCTGGGTGGTATTGCTAAAGGCGAGTGAGTGCTAGAATTCACTGTTAGTCTGCAGGATTGACAAATAGGCCGAATATACGGCCCTGAGCGAGCCGCAGAAGAACCATTTGGTATTCAGAATTAATAACGAGGTTCTCTATGCAAATACATCCTACAGCGGTAGTTGAGGATGGTGCAATTATTGGAGAAGGCACCACAGTAGGGCCGTTCTGTGTAATTGGTCCAGATGTAACCATTGGTAAGAACAATATCATTCACTCCCATGTGACCCTCGATGGCCACACCACTATCGGCGACGAGAATGAAATCTACTCATACGCCTGTCTGGGCAAGCGCACTCAGGATCTGAAATACGAAGGCGGCACCCCGAAGGTGCGTATCGGTAATCACAACTCAATTCGAGAATATGCCACTGTACATGCCGCAACTCATGATGGCGATGAGACGATCATCGGCGATCATGTTCTGATTCAGGCTTATTGTCATGTTGCCCATGATTGTATTCTGAATGATTACGTTATTTTAAGCAGTGGCGCCAAACTCTCCGGGCATGTGATCATGGGCAAGGGCGCGATTATCAGCGGCATGTCTGGGGTAATTCAGTTCGTGAAGATCGGTGAGTACGCGTTTGTTGGCGCCTATGCCAAATTGACTCATGATGTGCTCCCATACTGTATTGCCGATGGTATTCCGGCCGCCACGGTCACTATCAACAAAGTCGGGCTGGAGCGCCAGGGCGTCTCTAAAGCCGATATCCGTGAAATTCATAAAGTCTACAAAGCGATTTTTAAATCTGAGAAGACACTGGCCACGGTGATGGAAGAGATTAAAGAGAGCGAAAATCAATTTGTGCAGACGATGTACCAATTTCTGCTGACCTCGGAGAAAGGTTTGGCTCGAGGTTAATTCCCCAAAAAACAGTGTAGGTGGATGTTCTATGTTTCACTCCTTTTCCAGAGTGCTGAGTATTGGTTTGATTATTGGCTTGGCTCCTTTCAATGGAATGGCCGCAGAAAAGAGTGCTGTTAACGGACTCAATGAAATTCTCGATGTTATCGGACAACTGGAGAGTGAACGCGATCCCAAATGCCTGGCCACCGCCTCCAGATTAGAGAACTTCATGTATGGCACGCCGCTGACCGAGGCTGCCCGGCAGAAGAAAATAGACCTGCAAAAAAACTTGATTATCGACCTCTGGGAGCGAGCGACAACGGCGGCCAAGCAAGCTGGGAAAAGCAGCTTAACAGGGACGGAAATCAAAAGTGAGATTGACCGGTTGTTCAACATTAAGCGGCAGCTCTCCGGTGATCTTAGCCTGACGACCGTCGATCAAAAACAGATCACGCTGAACGTTGATGATATTCGCCAATACTCCAGCATCGCCTACGCATTGAGGGCCATTCTGGGCGTGCAGCAGGATCTTGGAGAGCGTGTTCGGGATCGTTATCTGCCGTTGGAGAAGAGCGCCGTTGATGAGCTGAAGCGGCTCCTGGATGTGCTTACCCTGGGGGCGCTCCAGTTGGCCGATAACGCCGCTCGTCTACAGGATAAATACAGTGTGGAAGGAGAGTTGATTGAGACGGCTTGGGGGCGGCTGATGCCGCCCAGCCTTGCTCAGAGTGGCAACTATGCGGAAAAGATAGGCGATAGTGGTGAAGTCAATCTGGACACTATCAAAAAGATCATTGGTCAAAAACTCAAATCCTACGAGGCCTATAACAACATCGCCATGCCGGTGTTTATGCGCAATATTCAGGTCTACTTTGCCCGGCATCGCTGGCCCACCGATCCCCAACAAGGTCGTGATCTGAAAGTTCTGTTCAATGAGGCCTTGATCTCCTTTACCAAAACCCTCTATCTGGGCAGCCAGCAGGTTGCCCAGATAGAGAAACATCGTCGCTTGCGCTATAGCGATGTGAACGCCTATGTGCATCTGTTGTTACCACACCGTATCAACGAGTATGAAGATGCGATTTTCTTTCCAACCTTGTCCTCTGATAAGCAAGAGGTGATCGAAGCCTATGACATGGATGCGTTTCGCGACAGTGGCTTGCACTGGCAGTATTTCGGCTCGGCGCTGGACGAAATGACGGATAAAATTATATTGGAACCTGATCCTTTTGCGTTGGAGGTGATTGTCGAGAATATCGCGCAGTTTGGTGTGTTGATTTTGCGTAAAGCCGGCGAGATTGCCCAGAAGGAGCAGGCAGAGCGTTTGAGCAAAGCACATGTGCAGGCAGCGCTTGAAGAGATCCAGACTTTAATCAATGAGTCGCACGCGAATGTGGCGAGTGAAGAGGAGAGTGCCGCTATCGTATCGGCCGATAATAGCCGGGAGATCGAGCAGAGTGGTTACTACTTTGAAGATGTCACCCAACGGAGTGGCATTCAATTCCGCCACGCCTCTGCCGATTGGCTGAGTCGTATGATCCGTTCGTATACGGTCAAGAACCGCGAAGTGGCTGTTTTGGCGGTACCGCCAGCGTTCGGCGGCTCTGGGGTAGCGGCGGAAGATATCAATAATGATGACCTGCCCGATGTACTGCTGTTGGGCGGACGCGGCAATAAGCTCTATCTGAATCAGGGTAACGGCCGCTTTAAAGATGTCACCCAAGCATCAGGTGTCGCCTGGAATCGTCCGGAAGATGAACTGCCCGGCGAACCGCGTCAGCCGATCATCGCAGACTTTGATAATGATGGGCATGCCGATATTTTTATCTCTTATGTCAACGATGATCATAGGCTCTATCGTAACCTGGGAAATGGGACATTTCAGGATGTAACCGCTCAAGCCGGATTCGGGGGTAAAGGATTAGTTGCCGGCCCCGCAGTGGTGGCCGATTTTGATAATGATGGTTTGTTGGACCTCTATGTCGGCTACTTTGGACAATATATAGAAGGTATCAAGCCCACTTTGGCGCGCCGAAATTTCAATGGCCTGCCTAATCAGCTATTCAAGAATCTGGGAGATTTTAAGTTTAAAAACGTCACTGCTGAGAGTGGAGTGGACAATCGTGGTTGGACTCAGGCCCTATCACACACTGATCTGAATCGGGACGGTTTGCAGGATATTATCGTTGGTAATGACTTCGGTATTAACGCCTACTACCTGAACCAGGGGCAGGGTAAGTTTAAAAACGTTGCTGCGTCCCTGGGTGTCGATAAGCCATCGTACACCATGAATATTGGTATCTCGGATATCAATAACGACCTGTTGCCCGATATCTATATCTCCAATATTGTCACTATGGATAAAGACCAGAAATATGTGATGCCCGGTGATGATACGCCAATGAAATTCGATG